>JBGPQZ010000004.1:0-30008 GCA_041489335.1 Methylomirabilia bacterium | reverse complement strand
GTGGCCTTGACGAATTCGGCTCCCGGAGCTGCCTGGGTGCGTGAAGAGACTCCCGACATTGGCAAGGGGAAGGGGCCGACCGTGCCCATCCCGCCGCCTCAGCCAACCCAGGCGACGGCTACGACGCTGGAGAAGGCGATCGAGCTGGCCAAAGACCGGGCGCTCATGGAATTGAAACTGATCGCCGGCACACCCGCGGTCGCCTCGGCCCTGTCGGGGCTGGCGCAACCGTGTGGGGCGGCCTCGCTCCGGTTCTCGGTCACCGCGAGCGGCGCCCTCCGCGATGGCGGCATGATGAGCTTCCAGGCGACGGACGTGAAGCCAACGCATCCCACGCGGCCACTCCAGACGGCACAGACCGTTTTCAATGCGCTGGCCGAGGGAGGGACATACGAGGCGGAGCTAACGCTTCAGTTCGGCTTGGTGGGCCGCACCGGGATGCAACCCACACTTCGAGACATGGCGCAATCGGCGCCCGAGGGTCTGCAGGTGTTCGCGACGTTCGGGCGTCCTGTGGGGAAGGGCCAATGAAAGTACGGGAGGCGGCCTTCGCCTTGCGGGTTGTTCGGCGCCGCAGCGGGGACGCGGCCATCCTGTACCGCCGTCGCCTGGATGCCAAGGGTCGCGAGCTTCTGCGGAAGGTCGCGTCCATCTCGCCACTGTCCTACTCGGCCGGTGTGGGCCTCTTGCGCGGGGCCGTTCGGGGGATCGCCGGGCCGTCGGCAAAGCTGGCATCCGGTCCGTTCCATCCACTTGATGCGGACTGGGGGGCGCGCGTGGCCTGCTATGCCTTGGTGGCAGCCGGCCTCCGGAATCCAGAGCGACTGCATCGCGCAGCGTTTAACCTGCTGCATGCCGACGGGACCGAGGCTGCCTGGTGGCTGGGCCTCATGGCTCGCCCTAGCGGCAAGCGGGCTGTCCGTGCCCTCCGCATCCTGGTGGAGGCCGTGAAATGAGTCACCCCGATGACCCGTCATTTCGGGTTTTTGGGGTCGGGCCCTTGACAAAGGGCAAACAAGGTTCTACCTTACTGTCGTACTTGCCCCCCACTCGACACGCCGCAAGGCCTCGGGTGGGGTTATTTTTTTCCGGGGCGCGCCATGCCTCCTGAACCCATCGTCAAGCGGGCCGTCGCATTCATTGACGGCCAAAACCTCTTCCACGCCGCCCGCGAAGCCTTCGGTTACACTTACCCGAACTACGACGCGCCGGCGCTGGCGTCCGCCGTCTGCGCACGCCAAGGCTGGCAGCTCGACCAGGTGCGTTTCTATACCGGCATCCCCGATCCGACCGACGATGCCTTCTGGAACCACTTCTGGCTGCACAAACTGGCCATGCTGGGACGGCAGGGGGCCGTGGTGTATTCTCGCCCGCTCCGCTACCGGAATCGGCGCGTCCGACTGCCCGATGGGGCGGAGCACACCTACCTGGCGGGCGAGGAAAAGGGGATTGACGTGCGGATTGCCCTGGACATCGTCCGCATGGCGCACCGTCGCGATTACGACGTCGCACTCGTTTTCAGCCAGGATCAGGATCTCTCCGAAGTTGCCGAAGAGGTCCGCACCATTGCCCGAGAGCAAGACCGCTGGCTGAAGATGGCGTGCGCCTATCCCGTAAGCCCTACCAGTCGAAACCGGCGCGGGATCAACAAGACCGACTGGATCGCTATCGATCGTATTACCTACGATTCCTGCCTCGATCCCCGCGATTACCGCCCGACCAAGACGACACCGTAATAGAGGAGAATCCATGAAGCATCCGCGACTGCTCATCGAGGAATGGCTGCCTGCGGCGGCGATTGGCGTGGAATGTATGCGCGAGGAAGGAAGCCTGAGCGCGAAACCTCCGACGAAGTATATCCATGTCTGGTGGGCTCGTCGGCCACTTACCGTCTCTCGCGCCGCAGTTCTGGGATCCCTTTTACCAGCTGACTTCCCGCGCGATATTTTCGAGAGGCTGCTGGGCTTTTGTGGGGCTTCGAAGGATGTCGAGGCAGCTCAAAATCTATTGTCTTGGGCCAGAGCGAATGGCGTGAAGATTCCAAATCCTCATGGGGGACGATCCTTCAAGCAGGTACTTCAGCCGAAGGATCTGAAATATGCCCACACGGCAACTTTGCGCCTTTGGGGAAATGAGCCGCTCGTTCTTGATCCTATGGCCGGGGGTGGCTCCATCCCATTGGAGTCGGCGCGGTTAGGTTTCCGAACGTTGGCTAATGAATACAACCCTGTTGCTTGTGCGGTGCTCGAAGCCACGGTGGACTATCCATTCCGATTCGGTAACTCCCTTACCAATGCGGCACGCAAATGGAGCAGAGAATTGCGGGAGCGCTTTAATCAGCGTATGGAGAGGTTCTTTCCCAAGACAGGATTCATCCCGCCGCATTGCTACATCTACACTCGAACCGTCCCCTGTCCGGATACGCAGAACCATACACCCCTTGTGCCAGATTGGCATCTATTGAAACCGAAAGGCGAACACGGACGAGTTGTTGCTGAGCCGGTAGTGAATAGAACTAGAGGCACGTGGAACATTCGGGTTCGCGAGATAGGGCACGCGCGGGGCCAACTGCGAGACGCGCCACGACCGACCTATGCCGATGGGAAGGGCATCTCTCTTTTCACGGACCTTCAGATACCCGCCGAATACATCAAGGCCAAAGCCCAGCAGGGCGAGATGTGCAGCGCCCTTTATGCCGTCGCGATCAAGACCCCGCAGGGCTTAAAGTTCCAGCTGCCGGAGCCCGAGGACCTCAAGGCGATTGAAGCTGCCGAGAGGGAACTGGCGAAGCTTCGGTCCGGATGGGAGCGCGCGAACGTCATCCCAACAGAGAAGATCCCGATTGGCGATAAGACAGGCGAGCCTACTGTTCGGGGGATCACTAATTGGGCCGACATGTTTTCGCCCCGCCAACTTCTGGCCTTTGGCATGCTGGTCGAGGAGCTTCGCAAGCTCCGTCCCGAGATCGTCAAAGCTGAAGGTCCCGAAGTAGGCGCAGCCGTGGAACATCTGTTGGCGTTGGTGATGGACAAGCTCATGGACTACAGTAACTCTCTGAATACTTGGGAAACCCAGAGAGGTACTGCAAAGCATCTTTTCCAACGCCATGACTTCTCTTTTAAGGCGACCTTTGCTGAAATCGCGCCCTGCGGCGCGGGAGTGGGCCTCGATTGGGCGATTGGGAATGTGTTAAAGGCATTTGAAGAGCTTTCCCAAATGGCTGTCCGTGGTTCAAGCCCGCCTGTAGACATCTTCTTCGGTTCCGCGACAAGCCTTCCGCAGATTGATGACGGCTCCATAACAGCTGTGGTTGTGGACCCGCCCTATGCTGACAATGTTCAGTACTCCGAGCTGGCCGATTTCTTCTACGTCTGGTTGAAACGCACGCAGGGTCACCGACGACCGGAATGGTTCTCGACCTACCTATGCGAAAACGACCAGGAAGCCGTCGTTAACATTAGCCGTCATCGCGACGGTGGGGATAAGCCTGCCGCCGACGCCCGGAAGGATGCCCACGAGTTCTATCAAGGGGTGATGACCAACACCTTCAAGGAATGTCGGCGGATCCTGCGCGACGACGGCGTCCTGACGGTGATGTTCACCCACAAGAAGCAAGAGGCGTGGGAAGCCCTGTTCATGTCCCTGATCAACGCCGGCTTTACGATCACGGCGACTTGGCCGGTGAAGACCGAGAGCGAGCATAGCCTGAATCAGGCAAAGAAGAACGCTGCACAGAGCACGGTGATCCTGGTTGCCCGAAAGCGCCCGTCCGGGGCCGGTGTGGGCTACTTCGATGCGGGAATGCGGCGCGAAATTCAGGAGAAGGCTCGTTCGACCTCCGAGCGCCTCCAGCGCGAAGGCTTGAATCCAGTTGACCAGCTTGTTGGCTCCTTTGGTCCGACAATGGAGGTCTTCAGCCGGTACGATCAGGTCCGAACGGATACTGGAAAACCGGTCGGGGTGGACAAGGCGATTGACGAAGCTTCGGAGGCCGTCAGCCGCTGGCGCATCGAGCAACTTGCGAGCCGGGGACTGGACGGGGTCGAGGCCGAGGGGCAATTCGCCCTCCTGTGCTGGGACGTGCTGGGTGCGGCCGAGTTCCGGTTCAACGAGGCGAAGCTGCTCGGGAATGCGGTTGGGATGGATGTCGAGCAGCTTGTCATCGCGGGGCTCGTCACGAAATCTGGCGACAAAGTCAAGATGCTCTCGGCCAAGGACCGCCGCCGCGAGCGGGCGCTGGAGCCGGACGAGGTGACGGCTGGCCTGTTCGGTCCCGTGGCGGTGGCGAAGAAACGCACGAAGAAGCAAATCCTGAAAGTCCACCCGAACGACCCCCTGTTCCGAACAGCCCTGGACGGGTGCCACGCGCTGGCATTGCGGTATGTCGAAGCTGGCGGGGGCGCTGGGGGAATCGGTTCGGCCAGGGCACTGGTTCGACAGCAAGGCTGGACGCCCGAATCGGGGGTCGCGCGGTTGATGGCGGCGCTGGTGAATGCCGCGCCGGAGGCCATTCGACATGAGAAAGGGAAGATGTCGGCCGCGACGCTTTTCCCCGAATTCCGGGCCTGGCATGTGATGCTCAAGTCGCTCTTTGGGATCGAGCCGCCCGACTGGACCGAGAAAACTCCGCCGCAGGGGCTCTTGCCGCTTCGAGAACAGGGCGAGGAGGAGGACGAGCAAGACATGCTGGACGAGGCCGAGGCGGACAAGGAGGAAGCCGAGTGAGCGGGAAGGTGCCGACGGCTATCGGAGTGCCTGAGGGCGGGTCGGATCGCGCCCGCGGCGGTCTTCGGGGACGCACTTGGACGCGCTTCCTGCGCGGCCCCGATCCCACCGTGCTGGGGGGTCTGTACGTTCCCGCACTCGCCGAGGCCGTGCGCTACGACCGGAGTTGCGCCTATTTCTCCAGCGCCGCCCTGTCCGCCGCAGCGCAGGGTTTCGGAAAAATGATCGAGCGGTTAGAGGCATTGGGCGAGAAGGCGCCGCGGCCGGCGATTCGGCTGGTGGTCAACGAAGAGCTGAGCGAGGCGGACGCCAAGGCTCTGACCGAGACCGGCGACCTCTCCGCGCTGGAGGCGCATCTGAAGAAGCGGTTCAAGCGGCCGCAGGATGCGCTGGAGAAGGCCCGACTGGCCATGCTGGGATGGCTGGTGATGCGCGGCCTGCTGGAGGTGCGCGTCGGGATCATGCGGCGGACCGGCGGGATCGTCCACGCCAAGTACGGCATCATCACCGACCCGCATGGGGACTCCATCGTGTTCCGCGGGAGCAGCAACGAATCGGCTCACGGGTTGGTTGCCAACTACGATCAGATCGAGGTCTCCACCTCTTGGGACGATCCGGCCGCCCACCGCTTCTTCGCCGATGAATTCACGATGCTCTGGCAGGACACGCACCCGGATGTGCAGACGGTGACCCTCCCCGAAGCGCTGCGGCTGGAGCTGGTCAAGCTGGCCCCGGACGAGCCGCCGGTTGTCGAGCCGGTCGTCGCCATGGCCCAGCAGAGGGCAGCGATGCTGTGGCGGTTCATCGCGGAAACGCCGTACCTGCCGAACGGGGCGTCGGCCTGCGACGCCACGGCGCTGGTGGACCCGTGGCCGCATCAGCGGCACGTCGTGGACGAGGTGGCGACGGCCTGGCCTGAGGGGCGACTCCTGTGCGATGAGGTCGGCTTGGGTAAAACGGTTGAGGCGATCCTGGTCCTCCGTCGGCTGCTGGCGGGGCGAGGAGTCCGCCGTATCTTAATCCTCTTGCCGGCCGGCCTCCTGAAGCAGTGGCAGACGGAGTTGCGGGAAAAGGGCGGCCTGGTCTTTCCGCGTCTGGAAGGGATCAACACACTGGTCTGGCCGGACGATCGGATAGAGAGGCTACCGGGGCTGGCAGAGGCTTTAGCACAGGACTACCTGCTTCTGAGCCGGGAGACGGCAAGGACGGAGGGGAACCTTCCGATCGTTCTGGCCGCGGCGCCCTGGGATCTGGTCCTGCTCGACGAGTCCCACGCTGCCCGTCGGCGCAAGCAGGAAGAGGGAGAGTTCAACAGCGGCACGCTCCTCCTGACCCTCTTGCGTGAGTTGCAACTTCGCCGAAAAGCGCGGGGGATTGTGTTGCTGTCGGCGACCCCCATGCAGACGCATCCGTGGGAGCCGTGGGACCTGCTCTCGGTCCTCGGGGAAGGGGGCGAGTGGCTTGCGGAGTTCGCCGGCGTGCGCGAGTACTACGCCGCCATTGCCGCCCTGCGACGAGGAGGGTGCGACCTGGAGACGGCACGGCGTGCGGCGCGGCTGGTGGTGGCAGACGGGCGATTCAACCGTCCAGAAGGAGATGCAAGCCTGAACGTCGCGGACGCGTCGGCGGTGGCGAAGTCCCTTATGTTTGGCACGTCCGTACATAGACAGGCGTATACTCGCTGGCTTCGACGTGAATCGCCGCTGGCGCGACGCATGCACCGCAACACCCGCGAGACCCTTCGTGCATATCATGCCCGCGGTCTGCTGGCAGAGCCGCCGCCCCGTCGGCAGGTAGACGATGTGGTCTTCGATTACCAAGACCAGGCCGAGCGCGAAGTGTACAACGCCGTGACGGGGTACATCGAGCGGCGCTTTGAGGAGCTGGAGAAAGAGAAGGCAGGGAAGGGCTTCGTGATGACGATCTACCGGCGGCGGGCGGCCAGCTCGCCGCTGGCGCTGGAGCGCAGCCTGGAACGGCGGCGCGACGGTCTTCGGCGGGTCGCCGGACAACTGGCCTTCAGTCCGGATCTCGAACCGATCGAGCAGGTGGACCCGCAAGATCTCGACCACCTTCCCGACGGCGATGCATTCCCCAAGGTGTCCGCCGCCTTTCCCGCAAGCCCGCACGTGGCCCGGGCAGAATTGGCCGATGTCGAGCGATTGCTGGACGATCTGCGGTCGCTCGGTAGCCAGGACAGCAAGCGGGATCGGTTCTACGAGGAACTGCGCCGGGCGACCGAAGACGGCCGGCCCATCCTCATCTTCACCGAATACGCCGATACGATGGAATACGTTCGCGACGGCTTGGTGTCTGCCTATGGCAAGAGTCTGGGTTGCTTTAGCGGTGACGGCGGCCAGCGGTGGGATGGGAATGGGTGGGTGACGGTCTCCAAAGCGGCCATCACGAAAGCGCTCCAGGATGGCGAGCTGCGCGCCCTAGTCTGTACGGATGCTGCCAGCGAAGGGCTGAACCTTCAGGCGGCCGGTGCCGTCATCAACTACGACCTGCCCTGGAACCCAGGCAAGATCGAACAGCGCATTGGGCGCATCGACCGCATCGGCCAGAGGCTGCCGACGGTGCAGGTCGTCAACCTGTTTTTGCGGCAGAGCGTGGATGAACAGGTGTACCGTGTGCTGCGAGAGCGATGCGGTCTGTTCGAGCACTTCGTGGGTGCCATGCAGCCCGTCCTCGCCCGCGCTCGCCATTTCCTCTTGGGGCAAGAGCGAGGGGTGCCGGCGGACGTCCTGGGTGCGGTCGCGGAGCAGATTCGGCAAGACCCGCTCGCCGACGAGACCTATTTGGAGAGCGACGCCGACGCCACGGTGGGAACCGTGCCGGTCATCTCTCGGTCGGACCTTGTGGATGCGCTACGGAGCGTGGACGGTGTCGCCGGTATTCGGGTGAAGGCGAAGTCCGGTGAGGGCTGCTTTGTCGTGACCGGGCTGGGAAAGAAGCACGTGCGCCTTTCGGCGGACGTGCGTGTCCTGGAAAGCGATCGGGCCGTTGAGCCCCTGACGGCGGACGGCGCCGCTGTACTGGCGCTGGCGGAGCGATTGCACCGAAAAGGGGAACGCCTGCCGTTGGTGATCGGGACGCATCGGTCCGGCGCGTTCAGGGCTGCGGTGGCGATCTGGATCGGAGGCGGCGGTACCGAGGCGATCGCGGACATTGCGCGACTCAAGCAGTTGTTCGAGACATGGTCTGGCGAGTTCGTGGATCCCGCAACGTGGTTGGCTGCCAACGAGGCGGCACGCGCCGAGGCCAAACGCCTCGTGGAGGAGATGGAGGCTCGGGCCAGCCAGACCGAGGCCAACGGGCTGGGTGCACAAGTGGCGGCGGCACGGTCGCGACTCTTGAAGGAGCTCGGACGCTATTTGGCGTGTGCCGGGCAAGGGACCGATGATCTTAACGGCGTCTTTCATCGGCTGATGGAACGAGAGACGGCAACCCGGTCGCGCCTCATGCAGGCGTATGAGCGGCTGGGAGGGTACCCGACATGGGAGCCCGATCTGTGTCGGGAATTGGGGGATTTCGCGTCCGCCCTGAGTGAGAACCAGCGCAAGGCGCGACTCCTGGGCAAGGAACTTGACGCCGCGCTGCAGGATCCGAGATGGCAAGCGTGGGCGGGGGAATGAGTCTACATGGTCTGGTTTCGCGCCAGCGAGCAGTACCAGCAGCATGTCCTGAAGCGGGGGCGACAAGAGCTGCTGGACGAGGCGATCGGATCGATCGGGCGGGCGAAAGAGTTCGGGCTGCACGCGAACTTCTTCATGCCGGAATCCACGCGCACCACGCTCGACCAGTTGCGGGACGCGGTCCAGGCCGCCGAGCGGGCGGGGGCGGACGAGGTGACGTTGGTGGACAGCTTGAGCATCGCGCGCCCCGCCGCCCTCGCCTCGGCCGAGGGGGCGGTCTTCGCGGCCTGAAGCCGACGAGGGGCGGACGCACGCATGGCAGATCCGCCCGGATCTGCAACCACAGGGAGGCCCGCAGTGGAGGAGACCCCACGCCGCAGGCGACCGACACTCGTCGCGCCTCCCGGAGCCTGCGATTGTCACATTCACGTCTTTGGACCGCGAGGGCGGTTTCCGCTGGCCGCCGACCTGGCTTACACGCCGGTCGAGGCGCCGGTCGAGGCTTACCTCACGATCCGCCGCCGCCTCGGCCTCGAGCGCACCGTCGTCATCCAGCCGAGCGCCTACGGGACCGACAACGCCTGCACGCTGGAGGCGATTGCGAGTCTCCAGCCGAACGCCCGCGGGATCGCAGTGGTTGACCCGGCGATCTCCGACGCTGAATTGGAGCGGCTCCACGGGGCAGGCATTCGCGGCCTGCGGTTCTCCCTGGTCGTCAAGAACGCCTTGCGTCCCGAACTCCTGGAGGTGATGGCCCAGCGGATCCGGCCACTCGGATGGCACATCCAGTTCCGGTCGACGCATCGGGACCTGCCGAACCTGGAATCGCAGCTCCTGCGGCTGCCCGTGGATGTGTGCCTCGACCACCTGGGGAGCATCCCGCCGGGGGAGCCCCTCAGCCATCCGGCGTGGAGGGCGCTATTCCGTCTGCTCGACCGGGGGCGCTGCTGGGTCAAGCTGTCCGCGCCCTACCAGCTCTCGCGGATGCCCGGCCCGAAGTACGCCGATTACGCGCCTCAGGTGTCCGCGCTGGTGAAGGCCGCGCCGCACCGGCTGCTCTGGGGGACGAACTGGCCGCACCCGCTGGTGGACGTCAAACCCGACGAGGCGGATCTGCTGGACTGCCTGGGGGAATGGGTCCCGGAAGGCTCGCTGCGCCGGGCGATCCTGGTGGAGAATCCCGCCGCGCTCTATGATTTTTGCTAGTTCCAATTCGAAAACCGCGACGCCGGCAAGCGCGCCACGACCGGCATGGGACTTTCCCAACACCCCCCGGATCCGGCGGGAAGACCCGCACCCGGGCCAGGCGGGGCCGTGGGAGATTCCTGCGCGTCTTTGCGTCCTTGGCGATCTTGGCGTGAAAAATCCGCGGTGGGACTATTTCCGATAGCCGAGGGCGTACTCGGCGATCAGCGACCGATGGATCTCGCTGGTCCCCTCGATGACCTGCATGAACTTGGCGTCCCGCCAGTAGCGGCCGACGTTGTAGTCGTCCGAGCAGCCGTAGGCGCCGTGAATCTGCATGGCGTGCTCCGCTGCCCGCATGAGCATGTCGCTGGCATACATCTTGGCCATCGAGGCTTCCGCGCGGGCGCGTTCCCCCTTGTCCTTGAGGCTGGCCAGCTTCAGCGTGAGGAGGGTGGCCGCCTCGAGCCAGACGACCATGTCCGTGACCTTGGACTGGATGAGTTGCCGTCGCCCGATGGCTTCGCCGAAGGTTTGCCGGGTGGGGATGTAGGCGAGCGACTCCTCCAGGCAGGCGCGGATCATGCCGCAGCACCGCGACGCGACGCCGAGGCGTCCGTTCTCGACGGCGCACATGGCCACCCGGAAGCCCTCGCCCTCCTTGCCGACGAGGTGTTCGGCGGGCACGAAGACGTTCTCGAAGTGTATCTCGCCGGTTTCCATCGGGCGAAAGCCCACCTTGTGCTTGAACGGGTTCGCCTGCACGCCGGGCCAGGACGGCTCGACGACGAAGGCGCAGATGCCCTTGTGGCCGAGGGCGGGATCGAGCGTCCCGAAGGCCAGCATCCATTTGCAGGAGCGGATCATGGAGACCCAGGTCTTGGTTCCGTTCAAGACATAGCCATCTCCCCTGCGGATCACGCGCAGGCGCATCGCCGCCACATCGGACCCGGTATGGGTCTCGGTCAAGGCGATGGCGACCGGCCCGCACCCTTGGGCGAGGGGGGTAAGGTACTTCTGCTTCAGCTCCTCCGACCCGTACCGGAGCAGGCTGGCGCCCGTCACACCGCTGGCCCAGGAGGCCGCCGCGGCCAGCGCCTGGCAATGCCGCGCCAGTTCCATGATCATCAGGGCGTAGCTGACGTGATCCATCCCGGCCCCGCCGTACGCCTCGGGGATGACGCCGCCGGTCAGGCCGAGGGGTCCCATCTTCTCATAGATCTCGAGGGGGAACCGCTCTTCCCGGTCGTAGTCGCGGACGTGGGGCGCGATCTCTTGCTCCGCGAAGCGCGCCACCATCTCCCGGATGGCCCGCTGCTCGTCTGTCAGGGCGAAGTCCATGCGGAGGCCTCCTCAGGATTGCCGGCGCTCCTGCGAGGGGGCGGCCGGTCGGCGCTGCACCAGGCGGATCATGCGTCCCTCGCAGAGCACCGCCTCCCGCTGATTGCAGATGCGTACCCGCCAGAAGACCAGGCCGCGGTCCGGCTTGTCCGTCTCGCGCTTCTTCTCCACGGCCGCCACCAGGTGGATCGTGTCGCCGATGAAGGCGGGTGCGAGGAAGCGCCACTCGATGCCCATGAGAGCCAGGCCGGTCTCATCCGTCACGCCGATCCGGTTGTAGAGGCCGTTGGCGATGCCCACGAGTAGCATGCCGTGGGCCGGCCGGTCCCCGAACACCGATGTCTTGGCGGCTTCGGTGCTGAGATGGAACTCGGTCAGGTCCCCCGTCAGCCCCGCGAAGATGTAGAGATCCGACTCCGTGATCGTCCGCGTGGGCGAGCGAAACTCCTGCCCCTCGATGAGCTCTTCGAAGTATCGAGACTTTTCCGCCATAGCCTCCTCACATGTCGGCAGCCGCTTCCCGGGCGCTACGACTTGGGCGCGACCGCGGTGATCCCGAGGTCCCGAACGTGCACCCCCTCGGCGGTCAAGGTGTAGAGTGCGGCGAGAAAACCCTGGCCATAGGGATTCCCCTGGACGAGGTAGCGCGGGTTGGTGCTGGGGATGTTCACGATCATGGGCCCAAACTGCTGGTGGCGCAAGGTTGCCGTCCGCCAGTCCAGGTGGTGGGTGAGCACCCCTTCCAGGGCGGCGAACGCCGCCGCTTCCAGCGTGGCGTCGCCCAGGCCGAGCTGGTAGCCCTTCATCAGCCCATAGGCGATCATCACGGTGGCACTCGTGTCCACCGGGGCGTAAGGGTCATCGATGGTGCAGCGCCAGAGGCCGGCATCCTGGCAGGTGATCAGGGCGGCGGCCGTCTTCCGAAACGCGCCCACGAGCTCCGGGTCCCAGTCCGGCTCCGGGATGACCTCCAGGCTATCCGCGACCCCGGCCACCCACCACCCGTTGGCGCGCCCCCAGGCCGTGCCGTCGATCCAGAGGTCCAGGCCCACGTAGCTCTGCTCCCTGGGCACGCTGGCGTTGTAGACGTGGCGCATCAGGCCGTCCGGCTGGGCGAGAATCCGGTGGAAGCCCTTGAGGTCCGAGACCGCAAGCGAGCTCGCGCCGACGATCGCCTGGGACGGCGGCACCATGTACGCGGTGTCCGCGAAGACCCAACCGGCGGTGCTGGGGGCGGTGGTGTGCTGCGTGACCCCGCCGGCGACCACGCGTTGCCGGCAGAACTCCTCGGCCGCCTGGAGGGCCTCTGGAATCTTCCCGGCCAGCACCAGGGGGCGGATCCTGGAAGAGCTGTCGGCGAGGTTGGGGTGTGTGATGATGGGCCCGCGCAGCACGTCGGCGATCTTCTCCTGGAACCAGTCGTGCAGTCCTGCCAGGAACATCGCATTCAAGAGGCTCGAATGCTTGCCCCCGGTGTCCACCCGTTCCGCCCATCCGCGTTCCAGGATCCGTCGTGCCATCCGGCTGGCCATGGATCCTCCTCTTCGACGACGTGAATGACCGATAAGGGACGATAGGACCGATAGGACCTATGGGACCGAGCGGCGCCGCGCCGCTCGCGGCCTGGGCCGCAGCCCCGTCACGCCCTCCAGGAAGAGGCGATGATCCATCTCGCGGAGCCCGGAGCTGATCGTGAAGTCGAACCCGACGACTGGACGGATGTGCTGATCGATGTCGATGCCCGGGGCGATCTCGACGAGTTCGAGCCCGCCCGCCGTCACCCGGAACACCCCGCGCTCGGTCACCACGACGACCTGCTGACCGTTCGCGACGGCCGTGGGCCCGTGGAGGTTGACCTGTTCGACCTTCGGGATAAATTTCCTGACACGGCCCTCCTCCACGATGCGGATCCGTGGGGGCGCCCCGGTGCCACGCCAGGGGGCGACCTCGACCTTCAATCCTCCCGCCGTCAGCGTCCCGCAGAAGACCAGCTTCCGCGTGCGGGAGGTGATGTCGAGGAAGCCCCCGGGGGCGCGGAGGTTTCCGCTGAACCAGCCCACATTGACGTTGCCCCGGGCGTCCACCTGGGCAAACCCCAGAAACGTGATGTCGAGTCCGCCGCCGTGGTAGAAGTCGAAGACCGCCAGCGAATCCCAGATGGCCATGGGATTGTAATGGGCGCCGAAGGCACCCGACTTCTCGGGCGTTCCCATGGCCGGAATTCCCCCCACGCCGCCGTGCTCGAGGCTGAACACGATGTCGTCGAGGAATCCTTCCTCGATGGCGAGGGCCGGGAGGTGGGTGCCGATGCCGACGCCCAGGTTCACGATATCCCCCCGCTCGAGGTCCATGGCGGCCCGCCGCAAAATCACCTTCTCGTGATTGAAGGGCAGCGGCGGGATCGGCGGGCTCGGGGTGCGCAGTTCGCCGGTCAGGGCGGGCTCGTAGTCGCCGATCTGCGTCTGGATGCTGCTCGGATCGACCACGATCGCGTCCACCAGGATGCCCGGAACCTCGACCATCCGGGGATGGATGGTCCCCCGGTCCGTCAGGTGCTTGACCTGGGCGATCACCTTGCCGCCAGAGTTCCTCGCCGCCATGGCCAGGTACCTGACACCGACGCTCACCGGCTCGCCGGCCAGGCTGACGTTGCCATCCGGATCCGCCACGCTGCCGCGGATGATGGCGACCTGGATGGGGAAGGTGCGGTAGAAGAGATAGGGTTCGCCGTCCAGATCCATTCGGCGGACGAGATCCTGGGGTGGGGTCCTGCGGTTGACCCGCACGTCGCCGGCCTCCGGCCCGGCGGCAGGGTCGGCGTAGGTGTTGAGGCCGACCTTGGTCAGGAAGCCGGGAGAGCCGGACGCACACTCGCGGAACAGACGGAAGAGGGTGCCCATCGGGAAGGAGTACGCCTCGTACTCACCTGCGACGGCCATCCGCGTCCAGTTCGGCGAGTCGCGGACGCTCCACGTCGAGGTGATCACCCGGCGCGCCAGACCCGGCTGCGCCAGATGCTCAAGCCCCGTCGGGGGGTCCGCCTTCCACCCGGCCCGCGTGGGCAGCAGGAGGACCAGATCACGCGGCTGGCCCGTATCCCGGAACCGTTCGCCCAGGGTCCGCAGGACCATTTCGGGCACCACCATGGAGATGTTTCCGCTGATCGCGACCGTATCGCCGGATGCGATCAACTCCACCGCCTCTCGGGCGGATCGCTGCTTGCTTTCCACTGGCACTGCCTCCCTCATCCCTCGGCGTTGGCCGGACACGCACCCGCGCTCGGATGCATGTCAGGCTATTCCATACAATGATATCGAATTCAAGGGGAAAGTCGGATATATTTTCGCCTCCACAGGTTGGAACACGTGGCATGATGGATAATCTGTACGGGAGATTTCGAGAGCGATTCCTTGCTCACCTCTCTCGGCCATTCCTGGAAACCGAGGATGGAGGCCTTTGCACGCATGCCCAGCTGGAGCATGCGAGCGGTCGCTTCGCCCTTATCGGCCTTCCGGTTCCGGGCGTGGACCTGCGGATCACGGACGAGGAGGGCCGGCCGCGGCAAAGGGGCGAGGCGGGCGTTCTCGAGGTCCGCACCGCGGAGATATTTGCAGGCTACTGGCGCAGGCCGGAAGAGACAAGGTGCAGAAGCACGTGCTGCGGGAGCGGTACAAGGACGTGTTCCTCGCGCGGCCGTGAGCGGCGCTGGCGAGGTGGGGGACCCATCGGTCTTTCGAGTTCGCGGCGAAGCGGGCCTTCCGGCGTCTCGGGTTCCATTGCCGACGAGGCGCCTCGTCGGATATCGCCTCGGCGGATGGGGCCGGGTGAGCCTCCATGGCAGGACCGAACCGGCATCTCCGCTCTCCGTCCACCTGGGCGTGTGGACCATCGCGAAGAAAGGGGGACTCAAGAATGCCTGAGCCACGGGTGATACTTGTGACGGGATCATCGCGGGGAATCGGGGCCGCCCTGGTCACCAAGTTTGCGAGGGCAGGGCACAAGACCATCCTGAACTACGCCCATGCCGAAGAGGAGGCCGCGAACCTATTCGACGTTCTCGTGAAAGAGGTTGGGGCGGACCGGGTGATGAAGGTGAAGGCGGACGTGGCCAGGAGGGGTGAAGTGGGGGCCATGTTCGATCAGGTCCTGGAGAAGTTTGGCCGGGTGGATGCCCTGGTGAACAATGCCGGTCTCAACCTCGACGGGCCATTTCTCAAGATGACCGATACAGAGTGGGATCGCGTCATCGCCACGAATCTCACAGGGGCGTTCATCTGTGCGCAGGAATTCGCCTTCCACTTCACGGGAGACGTGGGGCACATCGTCAATGTTGGGGCCTCGACGGCGATCCGGGGACGGATGAACGGGGCCAACTACTGCAGCGCGAAGGCCGGTGCAATGGCGCTGACAAAGTGCCTGGCGCTCGAGCTGGCGCCCAGGATCCGGGTGAATTGCATCATCCCCGGCCGGATCCAGACCGAGGAGGTCATGACCCGGTTCGACCTGTACGACAGGGCGAACTACGAGAAATCGGCCAAGGAGATCCCGCTGGGCCGACTCGGCACCCCCGAGGACGTGGTGCGCGTCGCCCGGTTCATCATCGAGGAGTCAGACTACATCACCGGGCAGAACTTCTTCATCAATGGCGGCAACTTCATGTGCTGAGTCGTGATGGGCTTCGCGCTGCCGGCCCGCGCGGCCTGACGCTGGCTCTCGGCCGCTGTAGGAGCCGCGCGACTCCGGACTTGGGCTCGGGCCATCCCGCTTCGGCTGCGCCGGCTCGCTGCTCCCGCGAACCCTCGACCCGTGCCGGGCAGGGAAGCGGAAGCTCGATGGATGTCTTGTTTGAATAATGTATACGTTATAAAGTATTCCTTGCACTCGATTGCATCCGGCGCCGCGACGCCGTGGGTGGCCTTGAGGCGATCCGCGCGAACATCCGTGGGATGCGCAAGAAGCTGGGGATCCAGGACTCGGCTCGCGCCAGCTCATCACAGCCCACGTCCTAGCGGAGCGCGGGATTCCGAGCACGGAGCGAGGCCCCGGACCGGTGGCGCTTGGGCCATGCGGATGCCGAGACCCGACCTTGCGCTCCTCGCGGCGAAGGGGGACGACACGTTGCGCAGACTCGTTGACCTCTCCCATGTGATCGAGCCGGGGCGGGCCGGCCGCAAGTTCGCCGTGGAGATGGTGGGCGCCGACACGGTGAACCCGAATGCGGTCCGACTCGAGAACCAGTGGTACATCATGCACAATGTCGCCATGGTGACCCACATCGGCACGCATATCGAGGCCCCCTACCACCTGCTGAAGGACCGCGAGGACCTCGCCGACCTCCCCCTGGACCGGCTGGCGGGCGATGCGGTCGTCCTGGATCTCCGGCAGTGCCCGCCCCGATCCGCCATTCCCGTCGGGCGGCTCCAGCGTGCCGCGGAGGAGGCGGGCGGCATCCGGCCGGGGGACATCGTCTTCTGCAATCTCGGCCTGGCGCAGCACTACGGCACGGAGGCCTACCGCGCCAACCCCTACTTCGATCCGCCGGCCATCGGCTGGCTGGCGGACCAGGGGATGAAGCTGATGGGGGTGGACGCCTCGGGGGTCGAGGTTCCCGGCAGCGAGGAGCACGTCAACCACCATGCCCTCTTCGAGCGGGGGATCCCCCTCATCGAGAACCTGGCCAACCTCGACCGGCTGTCCAGGCCGCGGGTGGTGGTCTACGCCCTGCCGATCGCGGTGCGCGGGCTGGAGGCCTTTCCGCTTCGGGTCATCGCCATCGAGGAGGAGTGAGAGCGGGATCGTGTCCAAACGACGGGCAGGTTCACCCATTCACGGAGGAGCGACTTCGATGAGACACGCGAAGGGTTTCGGCGGTGCCGCGGCAGCCTTCCTCACCGTCCTGGTCATGCTTGGACTGGCCCTGCCGGCTTTGGCGCCGGCGGCAAGCTTTCCCGAGAAGGGGCGGCCGATCACGCTGATCGTGGCCTACCCACCGGGTGGGGGCACGGACGTGACGGGGCGGCTGCTGGCCCCGATGATGGAGAAGGAGTTGGGCACTTCCGTGCAGGTCCTGAACAAGCCCGGGGCCGGCGGGCAGGTGGGCTACACGGAGCTTTCCCGGTCCCGACCGGACGGGTATACGATTGGGTACCTGATCCTGCCGACGGTCATCACGACCTACCTCGACCCCAGCCGGCAGTCGGTCTTCTCCCGCAAGAGCTTCGAGCTCCTGGCGCTGCAGGACAACGACCCCGGCATCATCGCCGTGAAGGACAACAGCCCGTACAAGACCCTGAAGGATCTCATCGACGCCGCCAAGGCCAACCCCGGGAAGATCCGGACCACCACCTCCGGGATCCTGAGCGATGACCACATCGCCGCCATGACGACCGAGCAGGTGGCCGGGGTGAAGTTCGCCATCGTCCACTTCGACGGCAGCGCCCCCGGGCGGAACGCGGTGCTCGGCGGGCATGTGGAGGTCTTCTACGGCAACGTGAGCGAGATGCAGGCCCAGGTCGCCTCCGGCGAGATCCGCCTGCTGGCCGTCATGGATCCCAAGCGGACCAAGTTCTTCCCGGAGGTCAAGACGGCAGAGGAGCAGGGCTACAAGATCTACTCCGGCGTCCACCGGGGCATCGGCATGCCGGCCGGCGCTCCCAAGGAGGTGCGGGACGCGCTGGCCGAGACCCTGAAGAAGATCATCACGGGCGACGAGTTCAGGGCGCGGATGGAGAAGCTCTGCTACGCCCCCCTGTACATGGATCCGCAGACCTACGCGAACTTCTGGACGGACTACGAGGTCCAGGCCAAGAAGTGGGTGGAGTGGGCCGCCAAGGAGAAGTAGGCCGGGAGACAGACAGCGTGACCATGCGGCGTGCCTATCAGATCACCGGGGCGGTCCTCCTGCTCTTGGCCGCCTTCGTCGCCGTCGAGTCGCTGAAGCTCCGCTACTACACCTCGATGGGGCCGGGGCCGGGGTTCTTCCCGTTCTGGCTGGCCGTCATCCTGGGCGCGCTGGCGGTGACCATGCTGGTGCAGGCCACGCTCGGGCAGGCGGAGCCGATGCCGGCGGATTTCTTCGCCAGCCGCACCGGCTACCTGAAGATGGGCGCGGTCGTGCTGGCATTGGCGGGAACGACGGCGCTCATCGAGCCGCTGGGGTTCTGCCTCACCATGCTCGCCGTGTACCTCTTCCTGCTCTGCACCCTCGGGCGCCAACACCCGATTGTGACCGCAGTGGTCTCCCTGGGGGGGAGCTTCGGCGTCTACTACCTGTTCGTTCGGTGGCTCCAGGTCCCGCTCCCACGCGGCCTGTTCGGCCTGTGAGGTCCGCGGGGGCAGGGGAGGGTAGCCGGTGGAATCTTTTCATCTCCTGATGAACGGCTTTGCCGGCGCGCTGCAGCCGACGAACCTCCTGTTCGCCGTCATCGGCTCCGTGCTAGGCACCCTGATCGGCGTCCTCCCCGGCGTGGGCCCGGCGGCGGGCTGCGCCATGTTGATTCCCATCACCCTGGTGATGAGTCCGACCGCCGCCATCATCATGCTGGCCGCCATCTACTACGGCGCCATGTACGGCGGGACCATCACCTCGGTCCTGGTCAACGTGCCCGGCGAAGCCGCCTCGGCCGTGACCTGCCTGGATGGGTATGCCATGGCCAAGCAGGGGCGCGCCGGTCCCGCGCTGGCCGTCGCCGCCATCGGCTCCTTCATCGGCGGCCTGGTCGCGACCATCGGCCTGGTGGTGGTGGCCATGCCGCTCACACGGTTCGCGCTCTCCTTCGGACCGCCCGAGTTCTTCGCCCTGATGCTGGTGGGGCTGTCGCTGGTGACCGGACTGGCCGGCCGCTCCCTGTTGCGGGCCCTCGTCTCGGCAATCCTGGGGATGCTCATCGCCATGATCGGGATCGACCCGGTGGTGGGCGCGCCCCGCTTCACGTTTGGCAAGACGGACCTCCTCGACGGGTTCGGCATCGTGCCGGTGGTGATGGGGATCTTCGGGATCAGCGAGATCCTCCTGAACGCCGAGGCGCAGGCGATGCAAGTCTTCGACACCAGGATGAGCTCGCTCGTCCTCTCGCGCAAGGACATCAAGGACTCGGTGTGGCCGATCATCCGCGGCACGGGGATCGGGTTCTTCCTGGGGCTCATCCCGGGCGTGGGGGCGGTCGTCCCGACCTTCCTCTCCTACTCCGTCGAGAAACGCGTCTCCAAGACGCCGGAGCGGTTCGGGACCGGGATGATCGAGGGCGTGGCGGGGCCGGAGACGACGAACAACGCCTATGCCAATGCCGCGCTCATTCCCCTCTTCACCCTGGGCATCCCCGGCTCGCCCACCACGGCCATCATCATGGGGGCGCTCATGATGAACGGGCTCATCCCCGGGCCCATGCTCTTCAAGGAGAACCCCCAGTTCGTCTGGACCGTCATTGCCAGCTTCTTCATCGGCAACCTGATCCTCCTGATCCTGAACCTGCCGTGTATCCCGCTGTGGGTGGCCGTGCTGAAGATCCCCTATTCGATCCTGCTCACGCTCATCCTCGGCTTCTGCGTGGTGGGGGCCTACAGCCTGAGCAACAGCGCGTTCGACGTCGGTGCGATGCTGGGGTTCGGCATCGTCGGCTACCTCTTCAAGAAGCTCGACATCCCCTCGGCGCCCCTCGTCCTCACCCTGATCCTGGGGCCCCTGATGGAGCGCGGGCTGCGGCAGTCCCTGGAGATGTCGCGGGGCGACTTCTCGATCTTCTTCACCCGGCCCATCTCGGGAACGCTGCTCGCGATCGCAGCCCTGGTGATCGTCACCTCCACCTTCCGCGCACTCGCACCCGTCAGGGGCGCCGACAGCCAGATCTGACGATCCGGGACGGGGGAAGGGCACGCTGCGCGACTGCCATTCGCTTGCGCCGGGCACCCGGCTGCATCGCCAGGTGCCCGGTTGGGTTTTGGCCGGCTCCCGCCGGCTTGACACCCCACGTGAAGCACCCCACGTGAAGCCCTTGACAGTCGAGCGCCCTTCTGATACGAAACCGTGCCAGAGACGACCTTTCCCATCTTCTGTCCGTTGCGTACCCGCTCGCCTCTGCGACGGGCCGGCGTGACGCGCACCCGCTTCCCCCGGGGAGGATCGCGGGCACGCCCGGGAAGGTTTCGAACGCGACGCGCGGACCCGGCCGATCGGGTCCCACCAGGCTCGGCACCAGCCTCTCGTCCAGCGTGAGATCCGCTGGCAGTCCCGGCACCGGAGGCCGGGGAGCGACGAACCCGAAGAAGGAGGAGCCCGCTATGAGAAACCGTGGATGGGTCAGATGGTTCATGGGAGGTATCGTGGGATTCGTGCTCCTGGCGGGGATGGCGGGGCCCGCCCCGGCCGGCACCGTGCTGAAGATCGCCGCCGACGGGGACATCTCCGACGTGGACCTGCACATGACGACCCACTACCTGAACCGGGTCGTCCTGCTGAACGTCTACGACATGCTGTTTGCGCTCGGAGAGGACATGGGGCCCCGGCCGTCCCTAGTGGACAAGTACACGGTGAGCTCCGACGGTTTGGTCTACACCCTGACCCTGCGCAAGGGCGTGAAGTTTCACAACGGGAAGACCCTGGACGCCAAGGACGTGGTTTATAGCCTCACCAAGATGCAGAACAAGGGGCCTCGCTCGGGCCAGTTCAAACAGCTGATCAAGTCCATCGAAGCGGCAGATCCCCTGACCGTGAAGATCAACCTGAACGAAGTGAATGCCGGCTTCATCGCCACGCTGGCGAACCCGATCGCCCCGGCGGTGATCTACCCGGACGGGGAAGCGGAGCGGCAGGGGGGCTCGATCACGAAGCCGGTGGGAACGGGCCCGTTCGAGTTCGTGGAGTGGAAGAAGGACAGCGTCATCCGGCTCAAGAAGTTCGCCAAGTACACGGTGGACAACCGCCCCACCTCCGGGTTCACCGGGAAGCGGCTGCCCTTGGTGGACCAGGTGGACTTCATCCCCATCCGGGACTCCTCGGTCCGGGCGGCCGCGCTGGAGCGCGCCGACGTGCACGTGGCCCTCGCCCTCACGCAGCAGGACGTGGAGCGGTACAAGGGGAAGCCGGGCCTGACCGTCACCGCCAAACCTGGGGTTTCCTTCACCGATCTCCGCTTCGGGTTCAAGAAGGGCATCTTCCTGAACAACCCGAAGCTCCGCCAGGCGGTCGCCTACGCCATCGACAAGGAAGAGGCGGTCAAGGCGGTCACCTTCGGCCTGGGGAAGGCCTCGCCGGCCGGAATTCCGATCGGGACGCCGTACTTCGGTCCGGTGCATGCCAACGACCCCTATGCCAGGCCCAACCCGGAGAAGGCCAAGCAGCTCTTGAAGGAAGGGGGCTACAAGGGCGAGGAGATCATCCTCGACGCGCATCTGCAGCCCAGCATCTACCCGGAGCTCGCCGTGGTGCTCCAGTCGCAGCTCCAGGCCGTGGGGATGAACGTCCGCGTGCGCACGCTGGAGTCGGCGGCGCTGCAGACCACCTGGGACGGGGGCGAATTCGCCTTCTTCCTCTCGGGTCTTAGCCCGCGCCCGGATGCCGAGATCTACTACTGCCAGTTCTGGGAAAGCACCAGCACCTCGACCGGGTACAAGAACGCCGAATACGACCGGCTGTGCGGCGCCGCCCGGAAGACCATCAAGGACGAGGATCGCAAGAAGGTCTTCACCGACCTGGAGAACCTGCTCCGCGCCGACGTACCGTGGATCCCGATTTTTTCCATCCCAATTGTCGAAGGCTGGCGCAGCAACGTCCAGGGGTGGCAGCACTGGGCCGCGGGGTATGCCCGGGCCTGGAACGTGAGCCTCTCAAAGTAGCCCACACGCGATCGGCCCGCCCGCCCGCTCACCGCGGGGCGGGCGGGCGCAACCCACGATGCCTCCACTGCTGCGACACATCCTGACACGGCTGATAGCGCTGATTCCGATGCTCCTTGCGCTGTCCATCGTCTCGTTTGCCCTGGTGCACGTCATCCCGGGCGATCCGGCGCTGGTGATGCTGGGCGGGGAGGGCACCCCACGGCAGGTCGCGGATCTCCGCAAGCAGCTCGGGCTGGATCGCCCGCTGCCTGTCCGCTACTGGGAGTGGCTCACACGGGTCGCGCGAGGCGACCTCGGGGAGTCCTTGTACAACCGCACGCGGGTCATCGACGAGCTGATTTGGCGATTTCCCACCACGCTGTCGCTGGTCTGCCTGTCGCTCCTGATCTCCGTCCTGATCGGAGTCCCCGCCGGGCTGCTGTCGGCGGTCCACCGGGACTCGTGGGTGGATCACGTGGCGCGCCTGCTCACCCTGGTCAGTCTCTCCATGCCCAGCTTCTGGCTGGGCCTGATGCTCATCATCCTGTTCTCGCTGAAGCTGAACCTCCTGCCCGTCGTGGGGTACACGTCTGTCGTCACCGACCTGTGGAGCGGGCTGCGGTTCCTCATCCTGCCGAGCTGTGCGATGGGCATGTACCTCACGGCCCTCCTGGCGCGCCTGGTCCGGAGCAGCGTCCTGGAGGTGTTGGGGCAGGACTACATCCGGACGGCGCGGGCCAAAGGACTTACCGAGCGGGTCGTGCTGTTCCGCCACGCGCTGCGGAATGCGCTCATTCCCGCCGTGACCGTGATGGGCATCAACATGGGAATCCTCCTCGGCGGCAGCGCCGTCATCGAGACCCTCTTCGTCCTGCCGGGGGTGGGGCAGCTCGTGATCACGGCCCTCTACAATCGGGACCTCCCGGTGATCCAGGGGCTGATCCTGTACATCTCGGTGCTGTACGTCCTGATCAATCTGGCGGTGGACCTCCTGTACACGTACCTGGATCCGCGGCTGCGCTTGGCCTGAGCGGGTCGGTTGACGACGACGATGCGCATCTCGACCTCCAGCATCCCTCCGCTGGCCCCGCCGCCACGTGGCGAGCGCGCCGGCCAGATGTGGCGGCAGCTCCGCCGCAACCGGCTGTCGCTCGCCGGGAGCGCCATCGTTCTCAGCCTGGTCGTGGTGGCCCTGGCGGGCCCGCACCTCGGCCTGCCGAGTCCGGTGAAGTTGAACATCCCACAGCGATTCCTCCCGCCGGGCGCGGGGCACTGGTTCGGAACCGACCAGTTGGGCCGGGACGTCCTGAGCCGCGTGGTGCACGGGGCGCGAGTCAGCCTGATGGCGTCGCTCCTGACCATGCTCGGCGCGGGGCTGCCCGGGGTCCTGCTGGGCATCCTGGCCGGCGTCAGCACGGGCCGGGTTGGCGCCCTGATCATGCGGGTGATGGATCTCCTGATGTCGTTCCCACCGCTCCTGCTGGCGGTGGCGGTGGCGGCGGCGCTGGGGACCGGGACGCGAAGCATCATCATCGCGCTCGGCGTGGTGTACCTGCCGCGCATCGTGCGGGTCACCCGCGGGATCGCCCTCACCGTGGTGGCCCAGGAATACATCGTGGCGGCCCAGGCGCTGGGGAGCCCCCGCTGGCGCCTGGTCCTCAGGACCGTCCTCCCCAACTGTCTCTCGGTCGTCGTCGTCCAACTCAGCCTCTACTTTGCCGAAGTCCTCCTGGCCGAGGCGGCGCTCTCCTTCCTCGGGCTGGGGGAGCCGCCGCCCACGCCGACCTGGGGCAATATCCTGCAAGATTCCCAGAAGTACATCCGCAACGCCCCCTGGATCGCCATCTTCCCGGGCTGCGCCATCGCCGTCTCCGTGCTGGGGTTGAACCTGTTCGGCGATGCGGTCCGGGACGCCATGGACCCCCGCCTGCGCACCTGACACGTTGACCCTACAACGCCGAGGGGACGAACACTAAGGGGACGCACTAAGGGGACGTAGTTCGGTTAATTCAGTTACGCATTGACAACTGCGCGCGAGGAGGATACGGTTCCCTCCATGCCTCGCGGTCCACGCCTCGATGCGCTCGGCGCCCTCCACCACGTCATGGTGCGGGGACTCGACCGGCAGACGATCTTCCGGGCCGATGAGGACCGGCAGGACTTCGCTGACCGGCTGGCCAGGGTGTGCGAGTCCACCGGGCATGTCGTGCTGGCCTGGGCCTTACTCCCCAATCACCTTCACCTGCTGGTTCGCACCGGGCACAAGCCATTGGCGACCGGAATGCGGCGCTTGCTCACCGGATATGCAGTGGGGTTCAACCACCGCCATCACCGAACGGGACACCTCTTACAGAATCGGTACAAGTCGATCCTAGTCGAGGAGGAGCCGTACCTTCGCGAGTTGGTGCGGTACATCCACCTCAACCCTCTGCGTTGGGGTATCGTGCCCGACCTCTCTGCTCTTGATCGCTACCCATGGACAGGACACAGCGCCATCCTGGGCGTCATCGTTCGCCCATGGCAGGCTGTCGAGGAAGTGCTGAGTCAGTTTGGCGCCCGGGCGGCACAGGCGCGGCGGGCGTACCGAGCCTTCGTCGGTGATGGGGTAACGCTCGGACAGCGGCCAGAGTTGCAGGGAGGGGGTCTTCGCCGTAGTGCCGGTGGGTGGCAAGAGGTGGAAGCGCTGCGGCGAGGACGCGAACGATGGGCGTCGGACGAGCGCGTGCTTGGAAGTTCGGATTTCGTTCTGCGCGTGTTGTCCGAAATGGCTTGTGAGTCTTTCCGCCCAGTTCTCGTGCCGCAGGCCGCCGATCTTTCGGCGGTGATCGAGTGCGTGGCTGGAACCTTGGGGATGACGCTCACTGCATGCTGTAGCGGAAGCCGGCGCAAGGCGGTCGTGGAAGCCCGGGCCATGATCAGCAGGCGGGCAGTCATCGGACTCGGCCTTTCGGTTACCACCGTGGCGAAGGCGTTGGGGGTCTCCCCGCAGGCCGTGCTGGCCGGTCTGGCCCGAGCGCCGGTTCCGGAACCCACGGGCAGCCAGCGGCGAGAATGATGCGGAGAGAGGAGCATAACTGAATTAACTGAACTACGTCCCCTTGCCAGGACCTCAAAACCGAGTGTTCCTGCCCAGACTGGTCGAATCCCTGTAAGCACATCGCGGCGGTGTACTACCTGCTGGGCGAGGAGTTCGATCGCGACCCGTTCCTGATCTTCCGGCTGCGCGGGATGGAGCGCGAAGAGCTGTTCGGCCTGCTCGGCGGAGCCGCCGCGCCGAAGGGGAAGGGTGCCCACGCGAACGCGACACCGACAGCATGAGCATCCGCGCCGCAGGCCGTGCCGCCCTCGGCGCCGTTGCCCCCGGAGCCGACCGCGTTCTGGGGGAACGAGGAGGGTCCCGAGTGTGCCGTCGGCGAGGTGCGGATCCCACCGGTCAACGCGGCCTTCCTGAAACGCCTGGGGAGCCTCCCCTTCTGGCGCGGTGAGGAGCGGATGGCGGACGCCCTGGAAGAGCGCTACCGCGAGGCGGCCGTCACAGGCCTGGACGTGTTCCTCGGCCATCCCTCCTAGGGGGGCCACTCGGATCGCCGGAGATCCGGACGCTTGAAACGCACGGGTCGCCGACGATCCGGCCGGCCGGCCGGTTCCCTGTGAGTCGGCTCTGCATACGAGCGGGCCGGGCTCGCGACGACAGAGGGATCGCTCGACCGGACGACTCGTCGGTTTGTGCTAAATTTGGTCGGCAGGTTGTGGTAATTTCATGCGGTCGATACCGGCGTCCGCGCTATCGGCCTGGGGGCCTGGCGGGAGACGGTCGGCGCGCGGCGGGTGGCGACTCCGGCGGCAGCTTGAGGATGGCCGTCACCAGGTTGACGAGATCGTGTGGCCGGATCGGCTTCTGGTAATAGGCGACGCAGACCTTGCTGAGGGTGCGCGCCTGGTCGCCCGCGATGTCGTAGGCGGTCATGGCCACGATGGGGATGTGACGGGTTTCGGGGTCGCCCTTCAGCGTCAGCGCCGCGGAGATGCCGTCCAGGTCGGGCAACTGGATGTCCATGATGATGAGGTCGGGCCGGTGCTCGCTGGCGAGCTGGAGCGCCTGGATGGCGTCGCCGGCCTGGAGGACCGCGAAGCTCGAAAACCGGAAGGCGTCGGCCAGGGGCTGGGCGATCGCGGGGCTGTCCTCAACGATCAGGACGGTGGCTCTGGCCATGGCCGCATCCTCCTTGGCTCCGCGCTCCAGAAGGGGCCTAGGACGAGAAAAACTCATGCTATCCCGCGGGTCCGCCGAAATGCAAGGGGTTTCTCGGACACGCCGAACAGGCGGCTTCTCTGCATGGTTCTGCTAACGTCGGAGGTCGGCTATGGGCATTCTTGAGAAGTTCTCACTGGCAGGCAAGGCTGCGCTCGTCACCGGCGCGGGCCGGGGCCTGGGGCAGGGCATGGCGCTGGCGCTGGCCGAGGCGGGGGCGGACATCGCCATCGCCGAGCTGGACCTGGCGGCCGCGGAGGAGACCGCGGCGATGGTCCGTGAGCGCGGCCGGAAGGCGCTCCCGTTCAAGGCAGACGTGACGGACTTCGAGGCCGTGCAGGCGATGTTCAAGAGCGTAGTCCAGGAATGGGGACATCTCGACATCCTGGTCAACAACGCCGGCTACGCGCAGCCGATCTCGGCCCTGGAGATGAGCATCCAGGACTGGGAGAAGATGCTGGCGGTGGACCTCAAGGGCGTGTTCCTGTGCTGCAAGGCGGTGGCGCCGTACATGATCCAGCAGGGGGGCGGGAAGATCGTCAACATCGCCTCCATGTCCTCGTTCCACGTCAACCGCGACGCCGACTACTGCCACTACAACGCGGCCAAGGCCGGCGTGGTGATGCTCACCAAGTCGCTGGCCCTGGAGTGGGCGCGGCACAAGATCTACGTGAACAGCATCAGCCCGGGTTACTGCCGCACGCCGGGCAACGCGGCGCGCTCCGACAATCCGGCCATCCGGGCCATCCGGGTGGACCAGGGGGTGATCAAGCGGTATGGCCAGGCCTACGAGGACCTGGGCGGCGCCGTGGTGTACCTGTCATCGGACGCTTCAAACTTCACGACCGGGTGCAACCTGGTGGTGGACGGCGGCTACAGCCTCTGAGTTTGATCGGACGCTGTCGCGGATGCCTGAGCCTCGAAAGCAACTCAAGGAGGGTTCCATGAAACGCATGGGTCTGGTATTGATCGCAGTTACACTGGTGGTGTGCTTCAGTGGCGTGTCCCTGGCCGGCGAGAAGCTGATGGTCTACACCTCGATGAAGGAGACTCTGATCGGGAAGCTGCGGGATGCCTTTGCGAAGAAGCACCCGGAGGTCTCCTTCGACTACTACTCGGCCGGCGCCGGGAAGCTGATGGCCAAGATCGCCGCCGAGCGGCAGTCGGGGAAGCTCACCGTGGACGTCCTCTGGCACAGCGAGGTGCCGGACTTCTACCAGTTGAAGAAGGAAGGGGTGTGGGAGAAATATGTCTCGCCCGAGGCCAAGATCGTGCAGAGTCCGGTGAAGGATCCCGACGGCTTCTTCACGCCGGCGCGCCTGGGGACCCTCGGCATCGCTTACAACACCAAGAAGATCACGGCGGCACCCAAGGGGTGGGAGGACATGCTGGACCCGCGCTTCAAGGACGGCTTTGCCATCGCCAACCCGGCCCTCTCGGGGACGGCCATGGTGAGCGTGGCCATGCTCGCGAACACCTTTGGCTGGGAGTACATCCAGAAACTCCGGGCGAACGGGGCCAAGATGGGGGCCGGCTCGGGGCAGGTGGTGGACGACACGGCCTCCGGCGACTTCAAGGCCTCCCTCGCGCCGGACTACATCGCCATCGACAAGATCAAGAAGGGTGCCAACATGGGCATCGTCTTCCCGAAGGAGATGCTGGTCGTGCCCAGCCCCATCGCGATCTTCAAGGGGACGCCGAACCTGAAGGCGGCCCAGAAGTTCGTGGACTTCCTGCTCTCTCAGGACGGCCAGGCCATCGTGGCGGCCGAGGGGACCCTGCCCATCCGGGCGGATGTGGAGGTGGACAAGAAGCACGGTCTTCCTCCGGCCGACGAGGCGGTGAAGCGCGCCATGAAGGTGGACTACCTGAAGGTGATGGACGAGAAGGAAGCTATCATCCAGAAGTTCACCCAGATCATGCGGTAGCGGTTCGCGTCTCGGTTGTCTCCCGGAAATTTTTGCCTGTGGGGGCGGCAGGGCGCCCACGCGCCTTGCCGCCCTTGGAATATGGTTGATCGCACGGCGGTTGGATGGTCGTCTGACGCGGAGTCCTCATGGCTGACGTCCGATTGGAGAATCTGGCAGCGGTCTTCGGGGCCCATCGGGTCTTCGAAGGCTTCACCCTGACGATCCGAGACGGGGAGTGCTTCACGCTCCTCGGCCCGTCGGGGTGCGGGAAGACCGTGGTCATGCGGATGATCGCCGGCTTCGAGCAGCCCAGCGCGGGCGAGGTCTTCATCGGGGACCAGTTGGTCTCCAGCGCGGCCAAGAAGGTTCATGTCCCGACGGAATCCCGCAACATCGGGGTCGTCTTCCAGGACTACGCGGTGTGGCCGCACAAGACGGTCTTCGAGAACGTGGTCTATCCGCTCCAGATCCAGAAGGTCCCGGCGGCCGAGGCCAAGACGCGCACCATGGAGGCCATCGCGCAGGTGCACCTGGACGGCCTGGAGGACCGCTACCCGTCGCAGCTCTCCGGCGGGCAGCAGCAGCGCGTCGCGTTGGCGCGCGCCCTGGTCTCCCGCCCCAAGATCATGCTCCTGGATGAGCCGCTCACCAACCTGGACGCGAATCTCCGGGAGGAGATGCGGTTCGAGATCAAGGACCTCCAGCGGCGGACCGGTGTCACGATCCTGTATGTCACCCACGACCAGGAGGTGGCGCTGGCCATCTCCGACCGGATCGGAATCATGGGGAAAGATGGGTCGCTCCGCCAGATCGGAGATCCGCACGCGATCTACACCGACCCGGACGACGGGTTCGTCTTCAACTTCCTGGGCGTGGCGAACTTCATCCCGGTGGAGCAGAGGAACGGCGCGGTCCACATCCAGGGGAGCGACGTGCCGCTTCGGGTCGAGATTCCCCCGGCCGCGCATGAGCGCATCGCGGAGGGCGAGGTGGTGGCCGCCTGCCGGCCCTTCGAGATCGACCTGGTCCGCGAGGGGGGCGCGGCGCGCGGCCTGATCCGGCGCCGCGTGTTCCTCGGCCCCATCGTGACCTACTTCGTGGACGTGGGTCAGGTGGAGATCCGGGTCCAGCAGGATGCGGCGGAAGCCTTCCGGGGCGGTCGGGCCCTGGAGGAAGGGGAGACGTGCGGGCTCGCCTTCCAGGCCTTGCGGTGGTACGACAAGGCCAGCGTCGGGAAGGAGGTCTCCGCATGACCGGCACCGATCGCAAGTTCGGCATCGCGGAACTCTTGCTCGTCTTCTCGGTCCTGGTCCTGGTGGTCGTGGTCGCCGTCCCGATCCTGCTCATCTTCTGGAACGCCCTGGTCGTGGACGGCGGGCTGAACATCGCGGGCGTGATCAAGGTCCTGGGCGAGCCCGACGTCTTCCAGGCGGTCGTGAACTCCCTGGTCATCGCCTTTGCGGTGACGGTGGTGAGCACCATCCTGGGGGTCTTCTTCGCCTGGCTCGTCTCCCGGACCGATCTCCCCTTCAAGGAGACGATGAAGCTGCTCTTCCTGGTGCCCTTCATGCTTCCGTCGTTCATCGGGGCCATCGCCTGGAAGATACTGCTGTCGCCGCGCGCCGGCCTGGTCAACAAGTGGCTGATGGGCCTGTTCGGGACGGAGCAGCCGTTCTTCAACATCTACAGCCTGTGGGGGATCATCGCCGTCGAGAGCATGTACCTTTTCCCCTTCGTCTTCATCCAGGTCTCCGGGGCGTTGGAGCGGATGGACCCCACGCTGGAGGAGTCGGCGCGGATCTCGGGGGCGGGGTTACTCACCATCACCCGCCGGATCACGCTGCCCCTGATGCTGCCCAGCATCGCGGCCGGGGCGCTGCTCGTGGCGCTCTACTCGCTGGCCCACTTCGGCGTCCCCGCGGTCCTGGGGACGGAGGCGGGCATCTTCAACATCCCGACCCTCATCTACCAGAAGATCTACGCCAGCGGCGGCCGGTTCGAGGCCATCCGGGCGGGGACGATCCTCTCCTCCATTCTGGTGATGTCAGCGGCGCTCATCCTCTACGCGCAGAACCTCATCCTCACGGCCGGCCGCTTCCAGGTGATCGCGGGGAAGAGCGTCCGGCCGATGCTCCTGAAGCTCCG
>JBGPQZ010000003.1:0-30915 GCA_041489335.1 Methylomirabilia bacterium | reverse complement strand
TACCCCCGGGCCAGGCGCTGCTTCACCCCCTCGGACATCGCCTTGGGGTTGCAGGTGACGCCGCCCTTCGAGCCTCCTAGGGGGATGTCCACGACCGACGTCTTCCAGGTCATCCAGGCCGCCAGGGCGCGCACCGTGTCGAGAGTCTCGTCGGGGTGCCAGCGGATCCCGCCCTTGTTGGGGCCCCGGGCACAGTTGTACTGCACCCGGTAGCCGCGGAAGATCTTGACTCCACCATCGTCCATCTGGACCGGGATGGTGACGGTCAGCTCCTTCTGGGGCCAGCGCAAGAGTTCGTGCGTGGCCGAATCCAGGCCCAGCCTGGCGGCGGCCGTATCCAACTGCTGCTGCGCGATGGCGAACGGATTCAACTCGGTCATGGGGGAGTTCCTCCTCTTGCGGGTCAGTGCATCGTCCAACAGGAGAAATCCCGGACACTCATCGGGGGTGGTCGGCGCGGAATCTACCAGTCTACCCGACCAGTAGTTTATGCCTAATCGTTCTGCGGAGTCAATGATCCTGGCGAGGGTCTATGGCGAGGGTCCTGGCGAGAAAGGAGTGGGTGACCAACATCGTGGGACGAAGGGGTCGCCCGGCCAAGAGAAGGGTTGCGGGCGGGTGCCAGCGGGGTTACCCTCTTCCGGGTGTTCAGGAACTTTCGAGGCGGGCGAGAGTAGCGCGAGAAACGGAGGGTAGATGACATGGTGGGTATCGGCGCATTCCATGCGAGCGGAAAGTTCGGGAAGGTCGTCCCGGTGCGGCTGCGGCCGGGGACGGACGTGATGGGCGGGATCCTGCAGGTCTGCGAAGCGGAGGGGATCCGGCACGGGGCGGTGCTGGCGGGGATCGGCAGCCTGCGGCAGTTGAGCTACCAGGTCCTGACGCCGAAGGCGGACACGAAGCTCGGGGCCGGCTACACGGAGCCGGAGGTCGTGCCGGGACCGGTGGAGATCGTGGGGCTTCAGGGGGTGCTCTTCCAGTCCGAGGCGGGCGAGCGACTGCTGCACCTGCACGGCACCTTCTCCGACCAGCACGGTAAGGTCTATGCGGGGCACGTGGTGGCGGGCGCGAATCCCGTGCTGGCCACGCTGGACGGCCTGGTGGCCGAAGTGGTGGACGTGCGATTGACGCGGCGGATGGAGGTGGAGGCCGGCCTGGCCCTCTTCACGCCCGAACGGCTGGGATGACGAGCGACGAATGGCCAATGGCCAATCACCAATGACCAATCGGGGATACAGCAATAGCGACCGACGGGGAAGCGAGAGCAAAGGGCGCTTCCGAAGGGGGAGCCATGCGGGAGCCTGGTGGAGTCGCGAGCGACCCGCCGTCACCTCAGGTCGTCATGGAGCTGGTTTCGGCGTTCATGCAGAGCCGGGCCTTTCTCACGGCCTGCGAGCTGGACCTGTTCACGGTCCTGGGTGGGGGAGAGCGTTCCGCGGAAGACGTGGCCCGAGCCCTGGATGTGGACGGCCGGGCGGCCGATCGCCTGATGAATGTCCTGGTGACCCTGGGGCTGCTCGAGAAGCGCGCGGGGCGGTTCCGCAATGCACCGGCCGCGTCCCGATTCCTGGTGCGCGGGGCGCCCGACTTCGTGGGGGGGCTCGGCCACTGGGCAGACCTGTGGGAGAACTGGAGCACGCTCACGCCGGCCGTGCGGAAGGGGGGCACGGTCTTCGCCCGCCCCGCGGGAGAGCGGGGGAAGGCGTGGCTCGAGGCCTTCATCGCGGCCATGCACTGGCGGGCCACGCAGCACGCACCATCCGTGGTGGCCGCGCTGGACCTCACCGGTGTCTCGCGCGTCCTGGACGTCGGTGGCGGGTCGGGGGCCTACGCCATGGCCTTCGTGCACGCCCGACGGGAGATCACGGCCCTCGTCTTCGACCTGCCGAGCGTCCTGCCGCTGACCCGGGCCTACGTCGAGCAGGGCGGCCTGTCGGACCGGGTGCGGGTGGTGGCCGGGGACTACGACCAGGACCCGCTGCCCGTCGGATTCGACCTGGTCCTCCTATCTGCGATCATCCACAGCAACTCGCGGGAGGCAAATCGCGCGCTGATCCGGAGGTGTGCCGCCGCGCTCAACTCGTCCGGGCAACTCGTGGTTCAGGACTTCATCGTGGACGAGGAGCGTACGGGCCCGCCGTTCGCCGTCTTGTTTGCCCTGAACATGCTGGTGGGGACGCCGGCGGGGGACACTTACACGGAGAGCGAGGTCCGGTCGTGGATGGAGGGGGCCGGCCTCCGCAGTCTGCGTCGGCAAGATATGCCGTTCGGTACGAGCTTGATCGTCGGGCGGAGCGCGTGAGAGGCGCATGGCTGATGGCTGATAGCTCGTAGCGGATGGTGACCGAGATGTGCCATGCACCGGATGCGCCATGCACCAGGCGGATGAACCACAACATGCGCCATGAACCATTTGACCGACGTTTCCATCTGTGCGATACTTTCGATCCCAATTCCCCAACTGGTGTCCCGGGTGCCGAATATGTGGGATGGACTGGATAAGCTCCTCGAGCTGCAGAAGCTGGATGTGGAGCTCCTCAAGCTGGATGCGGAGGCGCGGGCGATCCCCCCGGTGATCGCGGCGCTGGAGGCCCAGCTCACGACCGCCCGGACCGGGCTGGATGCGGCCCAGGCCAAGGCGGAGCAGTTCCAGAAGGAGCGCCGGGCGAAGGAGCGCGAGCTGGAGGAAGCGACCCAGCACACGAAGAAGAAACAGGCGCGCCTCTTCGAGATCAAGACCAACGAGGAATACTCGGCGGTCCTGAAAGAGATCGATGCGCTGAAGCAGAAGACCTCGAAGCTTGAGGAAGAGATCCTGGAGCAGATGGAGCGGGCCGACGCCATCTCCAAGGCGGTGACCGATGCCGAGGCGGCCCTCAAGGGGGCGCAGGCGGTCCAGCAGAGCGAGCGCCAGGCCAAGGAGGCCCAACTCGCGGCCGTCCAGAAGGAGCTGGCCAGGCTGCAGGAGACCCGGAAAGGGCAGGCCAGCCGATTGAGTGCCGACCTCCTGAGGCTCTACACGCGCCTGATGGGGTCCCGGGACGTGGCCGTGGTCCCCGTGGTGGACGGCTCGTGCCAGGGCTGCGGGATGGCCCTGACCCCGCAGGCCTACACCGAAGCCCGGCGGAACGACCGGATGTTCACCTGCCCGAACTGCAACCGCATCCTGTACTACCCCGGGTAGCGGTGTGGACCCCGCCACCTTCATCCCGCTCCTTCGTCGTCTGAGCCGTGCCCGCGCCGGGGACGGCGTCCTGCATCTGCCGGCGGGCCTCTCGGCCCAGGAAGCACTCCAGACGATTCGCGCCGCCCTCAAGGCCCTGGAGCCGGCCACCGCGACCCCCAGCCGTCTCGACCCCCGGCACACCGGGGCCCGAATCCACATTGATGGAGCGGCGCGCGGCAACCCCGGCCCGGCGGGCATCGGGGTCGTGCTCGTCGGCCCGGACGGCGCAGTGCTGGAGCGGATCCACCGGTACATCGGCCAGGCGACCAACAACGTGGCGGAGTACCAGGCCCTCCTCGCCGGCCTCACGCGGGCGCAGGCGCTGGGGTGGAAGGAGCTGCACATCTACTCCGACTCGGAGCTCCTCGTCCGGCAGATCGAGGGGCGGTATCAGGTCAAGCATCCAGGCCTCCGGCCGCTCCACGCGTCGGCCCGCCAGCAGATGGCGGGCTTCCACCGCGTGACCATCCAGCACGTTCCGCGCGAGCAGAATGCCGAGGCGGATGCGTTGGCCAATCGGGGGATCGACGAGGCGCGGGGCAGCGCGGGTCGGAGCACGGCGGGGCTCGGGCGTGACGGGGGAGAGAGGTGAGCCCGTCCGTCTGGCGCCAGCCGATACGGATGGTCGATGCGGTGTCGGAGACTCTGAAGCGCCTGAACCTGGAAGGGCGGGTGCGGCAAGGCGAGGTGTGGCGGGTCTGGCCCGGGGTCGTGGGCGCGCAGATCGCGCTCCATGCGCAGCCGCACGGCATCTGGCAGGGCCGCCTGGTCGTCCACGTGACGGACTCGGTCTGGCTGCACCACCTGAGCATGATGCGCCACCGCCTCCTCACCGCGCTCAATGAGGTGCTCGGCGGTCCTCCCCTTCATGAGCTGATCCTCCGCGTGGGGGAGCTGCCGACCCTTCCGGCCCAACCAGCCGGCCAGCCGGCGGCGGATGCGACGCTCCCGCCACTGGACCCGGCCCTCCTCGACAAGATCGAGACCTTGCTTGCCCCGCTTCAGGATGCCCCGTTCCGCGAGGCGCTACGCCGCCTCCTGGTGCGGGCCGCGCATGCGAAGCCCTCCGACGCGGATTCGCCCCGGTAAAATCGCCACAGACCGTTGCAGTCAAACCACGACGAGTCTCCTGCTCTTTCCAGCCGGAATTCCGCGGAACCCAAAAAGAATTTCCACCCAATGATTTCCAATGGTTATATGAAGAACAGGACGGCCAGACCGTTGAGAACTGGTATCAGAATTGCAAACAGACTCCTACGGTTTATTTCATACCCAGACGATAGGCCACGCAGCAGGGAGGACCACTTGAGCCACCAACGGACACTGGATAGAGCGGTGCAGTGTGAGGGGATTGGGCTCCACACCGGAGAACCCGTACTCATGACCTTGCGCCCGGCGCCGGCGAACCGCGGCGTCGTCTTCCGACGAATAGACCTCCCCGGGACGCCCGCCATCGAGGCTCGTCCGGAACGCGTGGTGGACACCCAGTACGCGACGACGATTGCGAGGGATGGGGCGTCGGTCAAGACGATCGAACACCTGATGTCCGCCCTGGCCGGCATGGGCGTGGACAATGCGCAGGTGGACCTGACGGGGCCCGAGGTGCCGGCCATGGACGGCAGCGCCCTGCCCTTCGTGGATTTGGTGCGCCAGGCTGGCCTCCGCCGCCAGTTCGCCCCCAAGACCTTCCTGAAGGTGCGGCAACCCATCACGGTGGAGGTCGGGACGCGGAGCCTCAGGATCGTGCCCTCCGAGCGGCTGAAGGTCATCTACACCATGTGCTTCGACCACCCGATCCTGGGCGAGCAGACCTCGGCCATGGACGTCGGGCGCGAGCGCTACGTGCGCGACGTGGCGCCCAGCCGGACCTTCGGATTCCTCAGGGACTTGGACATGCTCCGGCGCATGGGTCTGGCCAAGGGCGGGTCGCTGGACAACGCCATCGTCGTGAGCGAGGACGGCATCCTGAACGGCCCCCTCCGGTTCTCAGACGAGCTGGTGCGCCACAAGATCCTGGACCTCATCGGGGACCTCTACCTGCTCGGCAAGCCGCTGGTCGGGACGATCATCGCGCAGGGAGCCGGGCACCAGTTGCATCTGCAGTTGGTGCACCGGATCCAGGAGCAGCTCGGGGCCGAGGCAGAGCCGTTCAGCCTGTCCGCCGCCGCTGTGGAGCAGTGGGTTTCCCCCCTGCTGCCCGCCGCCCGTGGTCTGAAGGCCGCCATGCTCTGACCGAGAGGCGACCGCGATACCCGACAGCGAGATCCGGGAAGAGCCGCGAATCATTTCCACGGTTGTGGTCGCTGTCGGCAATCGGATATCGCCCGCCGTCTCTGCCCCAGTCATCTCGGGTTGGGCTTTGCCCTTGCCTTCCCCCGGCCCCCCCCCTATACTCATCGGCGACGTCCTCCACCGTGGTGCAGCGCACTCCCCTTGGCTGGCTGTCCTGCAGACCGGCCGGTACCGGCAGGCGAGCTGAACGGCTGACGTCCTGACCCATGGAGCAACCCGCAACGCAGCCCTCGACGCAATACCCCGTGACGGACGGGCCCGGCAGAAGCCGGCGGAACCGCCTCATCCTGGCCTCGGTCCTGGCCCTGGTGGTGGGTCTCACCGCCGTGCAGGTGGCGATCCAGCAGCTCCGGTTTCCCACGCCCATCGCCTCCAACATCCTGATCTTCGCGCTGGTCAACATCAACATCGTCCTGCTCCTGCTCCTCGTCCTGCTCGTCTTCCGCAGCCTCTTCAAGGTCTATCTGGAGCGCCGCGAAAACGTCCTCGGGTCCAAGATCCGAGTGAAGCTGGTCGTCGCCTTCGTGAGCCTGGCCCTCTTGCCGGCGGGGGTGCTGTTCCTCGTGGCCAGCAACCTCATCACGACCAGCGTGGACAGCTGGTTCAACATCCAGGTGGAGCGATCACTGGAGAGCGCCCTGGAGGTGGCCCAGACCTATCTCCGGACGAGCCAGGAGGACATCCTGGCGCAGGCCCGGCAGATCGCGGCCCGGGTGGGCGAGGTCCTGCCGTCCGAGGGCGGGGTGGCGGCGGCCCGTCGCCTGGGCAGCGAGAAGATGCGCGAGTACGGGCTGGACAGCCTCCAGCTCTTCAGCCGCCAACGGGTGGAACTGGCGCACTGGCGGGGATCGAAGGTCCCCGAGGATGCCATGCTCTCGCCCGCCTCGCGGCTCGTGCGCCAGGCTTTGGACGGGGAGACGGTCGTCACCATCCACAGCGTGGCCACGGCCAACCTCATCCGGGCGGTGGTCCCGGTCTTCCGGCCCGGACAGCGGGAGATCGTGGCGGTGGTCGCCCTGGCGGCCTGGGTGCCCGAGGGCCTCGCCAGCAAGGCGGCGGAGATCGAGACCGGAATCAAGGAGTACCAGCAACTCCGCATGCTCAAGAATCCCATCAAGGGCATCTACCTGATGCTCTTCCTCACGGTTACTTTAGTGATCATCTTCGGGGCGATCTGGGTGAGCGTGTACCTAGCCCGGGGGATCACGGTGCCGATCCAGCAGCTCGTCGAGGGGACGCGCAAGGTAGCCGCCGGGGACCTCGGCTTCCGGGTCCACGTCAAGGCGGATGACGAAATCGGCATGCTGGTGGATTCCTTCAACAAGATGACCGAGGACCTGGAGCGGAGCAAGACCGAGCTCACCCGCGCCTACCAGGAACTGCAGCGCTCCAACGTGGAACTGGATCGCCGCCGCGATTACATGGAGACGGTCCTGGAGAGTATTGCCGCGGGCGTCTTGTCGCTGGACGCCGAGGGGCGCGTGAACACGGTGAACCAGGCGGCGGCCCGCATCCTCGGGCGGACGGCGGACCAGATCCTCCATCGGCCGTACGCGGAGGTCTTCGGCGGGGAGCCGCTGACCCCGCTCCGCCGGCTGGTGACGCGGCTCGCCGAGGGGGGGCGGGAGAGCGCGGACCAGCAGGTCACACTGATGCTCAACGGCCGGCCGGCCACGCTGATGGTCATCGTCAGCGCGCTCTCGGGTCCGGGCGGCGGCCGCCGCGGGATGGTGGTGGTCCTGGACGACATCTCGGAGGTCATCCGGGCGCAGCAGGCCGAGGCCTGGAAAGAGGTGGCCCGCCGCATCGCCCACGAGATCAAGAACCCCCTGACGCCGATCCAGCTCTCCACGCAACGCCTCCGGAAGAAGTTCGCCGAGCGGGCGCCTGACGTGGGCGTGGTCTTCGACGAGTGCACGCGGACCATCATCCAGGAGGTGGAGGGGCTTCGCAAGCTGGTGGATGAGTTTTCCCGCTACGCCCGGATGCCCGCCCTGCGGCCGCGGCCGGCAGACCTCCAGCAGGTGGTCCAGCAGGTGGCGCAGCTCTACGCGGGGGCGCACGCGCGCATCACGCTCCGCACCGAACTGGATCCTGCCGTCCCCGTGCTCAACCTCGACCAGGACCAGATGAAGCGCGCCCTCATCAATCTGGTGGACAACGCCGTGACCGCGATGGGGGACGAGGGGGGCGAGATCGTGATCGCCACCCGGTACCTGGCCGCGGCCGGCAAGGTTCGCCTGGAGATTGCGGACACCGGCCCCGGCTTTCCGCCCGAGGATCGCGACCGGGCGTTCTTCCCCTACTACTCGACCAAGCGGTCCTCCGGGGGGCTGGGCCTGGCCATCGTCAATCGCATCATCGTGGAGCACGGAGGAGAAGTCCGGATCGAGGACAACCAGCCGCGGGGGGCCCGGCTGGTGGTGACGCTGCCGGCACCGGTCCCGGCCGCCGTTTGACGCGGAGCACGGCGACTTGGCAATTGGGCGATTCGGCGACTAGGGAAAATCGAGCTCCACATTGCTGCCGATCGCCCAATCGCCAAATTGCCTGATTGCCGGATTGCCAAGAAAAAGACATGAGCCGCGAAGAGATCCTGATCGTCGACGACGAGAAGAACATCCGCAGCTCCCTGGAGGGCATCCTCAAAGATGAGGGCTACCGCGTCCGCGGGGCGGCGACCGGGGAAGAGCTGCTGAAGCAGGTGGCGCAGGCCGCCCCCGACCTCGTCATCCTGGACGTGTGGCTGCCGGGGATGGACGGCCTGCAGGCCCTGGAGGAGGTGAAGCGGCTCCACCCGGGACTGCCGGTCATCATGATCTCCGGCCATTCCAGCGTGGAGACGGCGGTCAAGGCCACCAAGCTGGGCGCCTACGATTTCATCGAGAAGCCGCTCAGCCTCGAGAAGACGATCCTCACGGTCAAGAACGCCCTGGATCGCCAGCGGCTGGAACTGGAAAACCTGGCGCTCCGCAGCCGGCTCGAGGAGCGGTATGAGATCGTGGGGGGCAGCCCGGCGATCCAGGTCCTGCGCGTCCAGATCCAGTCGGCCGCCCCCAGCCACGGCCGGGTCCTGATCCGGGGCGAGAGCGGGACCGGGAAGGAGCTGGTCGCGCGGGCGATCCACGGCCAGAGCCTGCGCGCGGACAAGCCGTTCGTCGAGGTCAACTGCGCCGCCATCCCCGACGAGCTGATCGAGAGCGAGTTGTTCGGTCACGAGAAGGGGGCGTTCACCGGCGCCACGACGAAGCGGCGCGGGAAGTTCGAGCTGGCCGACGGCGGGACGATCTTCCTGGACGAGGTCGGGGACATGAGCCTCAAGACGCAGGCCAAGGTCCTGCGGGTCCTGCAGGAGCAGACCTTCGAGCGGGTCGGGGGCAGCGAGGCCCTCAGTGTGGACGTCCGGGTGATCGCGGCCTCCAACAGGAGCTGGAGGAGGAGATCCGGAAGGGCACCTTCCGGGAGGATCTCTTCTATCGGCTGAACGTGATCCCCTTCGAGGTCCCGCCGCTCCGCGAGCGGAAGGAGGACATCCCCCTCCTGTCGTCGCACTTCCTGCGCCGCTTCTCCCAGGAGTACGGCAAGCGGGAGAAGAGGCTGGCCGCCGACGCCCTGGACCTCCTCGTGCAGTACGTCTGGCCGGGAAACATCCGGGAGCTCCGCAACGTCATCGAGCGGATGGTGATCATGGTCCCCCAGGACGCCATCGCCTCCGCCGACCTGGGGCCGTCCCTGCGGCCGCGCGGCGGGAGCGGGCCCGAGGCCCTGCCGGAGGAGGGCGAGGAGTGGGACGGAACCTTGCGCGAGGCGCGGGACCGCTTCGAGCGGGAGTACATCCTGCGGCGCCTCAAGGAGGCGCACTGGAACATCACGCGCGCGGCCGAGCGCATGGGCATCGAGCGCAGCAACCTGCACCGCAAGATGAAGGCGTACGGGGTCGAGGCGCCCAAGGACTAGAACGGCTCATGGCTGATGGCTCATATGATCTCGCCATCAGTGGTCGGCCAAGAGCCACGAGCCAAAAACTATGAGCCACGATCGGGGCGTGATCTTCGACATGGATGGGGTGCTCATCAACAGCGAGCCCCTGCATCTCCAGGCGACGCAGGAGATCCTGGCCCAGCACGGTATCACGCTGACCGAGACGGACTACTTCACCCGGTACATCGCCTACTCCGACTGGGAGATCATGGAGCTCCTGCTGCCGGACCGCGCGGCGCGACCCGGGGCCGCCGCGGCCAAGGGCCGCCGCTACCTGGAGCTGATCACGGCCGGCATTCCCAGCTTCCCGGACGGTCTGGATCTTCTCAGCCGGACGGACGGCTGGCGCGTGGGGCTGGCGACCGGGTCCATGCGGAGCGAGGCGGAGCTGGCGCTTGCCTCCCTGGGGATCCGGCAGCGGTTCCACGCGGTCGTCACCCGCGAGGACTGCGAGAAGGGGAAACCGGACCCGGAGCCCTTCCTCCGGACCGCCCGAGGACTGCGGCTTCCTCCCCGCCGGTGTCTGGTGGTCGAGGACACGCCCGGGGGCGTGCGGGCCGCCAAGGCGGCCGGGATGACGTGCGTGGCGGTCACGCACTCGTGTCCTCGGGAGACTCTCGCCGAGGCGGACCTCGTGGTGGACGATTTGCGCGCGGTAGACCTGGCCGGGTTCTTCGCGGTGTCGGGAGGTACCCATGCGCGATGAAGCCATCCGTGACCGCGTGCGCGCCGTGTTGGCGCCGCTCCGCGTGGTGTACGGGGCCATGGTGGGGTCGGTGTTCGTCTACTGGATCGTGGTGCAGGTCATCCGCAAGGTGGGGCAGATCCCGCGCGGGCGGGACATCTTCGCCGCCGTGGACTGGCTCCGCTACCCGCTCTACGTCCTCGGGGTGGTGGCCTGCATCGCGATCCTCATGATGCGACGGCGACTCTTCGATCCTGAAGCCGTGACGGAGCGCGCGCGCGGGCACAGCCTGCCGGAGGTCCTGTCCACACTCTCCTCGAACCAGATCCTCATCTTCGCGGCGGCGGAGATCCCCGTGATCCTGGGCTTGGCCCTGTACTTCGTCGGGGGGTATCTCCTGGACTTTTACGCTCTGGCCGCCCTGTCGCTGCTCGGATTCGCCTGTGCCTATCCATCGGTCGGCGAGTGGGAGGAAGCCCTCGCGGGCCTGCGCGCCTCGCGTCCGGAGCTCTTCACCGCCTCCGGCCCCTCCGACTGAGCGCGTCCGGTGCCCGGTCCTCACTCGACCGGGAACCGGGGGGCACGGGAGCAAGGGGGGCACGGGAGAGGGGGACCGGAACGGTGCCTGAGCTGCCGGAGGTGGAGGTCATTCGGCGCGGACTGGAGCCGCATGTGGTGGGCCGCCGCATCGCGCGCGTGCGCATCCTGGAGCCGCGCCTCGTGCGCCGCCGCGGGACGCCACGCGAGGCAGAGACTGCCTTGGCGGACCGGACGGTGGCTGCCCTGCGCCGTCGGGGCAAGTGCATCCTCTTCGACCTCGGGGGAGACACGCTCACCGTCCGGTTGGGGATGACCGGCCAGCTCCGCTTCTGGCCGAGCGAGGTGGAGTGTCAGGCGGACGCACACACCCACGCCTACCTCGTCCTGGACGACGGAGGCGTCGTCACCTACCGCGACGTGCGCAAGTTCGGCGAGATGTTCGTCCTGCCCACATTCGCGGTGGAATCCGCGCTCCGGGTCGGCGTGGAGCCGTTGGAAGACGCGTTCACGGTGGCGGCGCTCGAGCGGATCTGCCGCGCTTCTGCGATGCGGATCAAGCCGCTCCTCCTGGATCAGCGGAAGGTCGCCGGGATCGGGAACATCTATGCCGACGAGGCGCTCTTCCGCGCGCGCATCCGACCCGCGCGGCGCGCCTCCTCCCTGCGCGCGGGGGAGGTCCGCGCCCTGCGGCAAGCCATCCGGGCCGTCCTTCGCGCCGGGATCCGCCACCGCGGCAGCTCCATCTCCGACTACCGGGACGCGTGCGGGAAGCCGGGGGACTTCGCGGCCCTCCACCGCGTCTACCACCGGCATGGGCAGCCGTGTCGGCAGTGTGGCACGCCCATCCGGCGGATCATCCTCGGTCAACGCGGCACGCATTTCTGCCCCACCTGCCAGCGGTAGCGCCGCACCCCTTCGCCCGGATGATTCACAAACGACGCGTGCATTATCCGGGTCGAATGACCAATGATCAATTTCCAGTGACCGATGGCGGTGAACCCGGGACGCGCGCTGTCAGATCCCGTCGTGCGGAGGCGTGTGTAGTTGACCATTGCGATTTGGTGTTGGTCCTCCCCGCCCCTGATCCGCCGTCGGCGGATGCCCGAGGGAGAGGGCCGGAGTGAAGGGTCTTCGCGATTATCTTATGACTGGCGGAACGGGAATCCAGAGGAGGGGGCCGCCCCCGGGTGGGCGGAGGGGAAATGCGGCCGTTCAGACGGGCGGCGCACGCGTTGTGGGCGCCGGCGCGGGGTGCTAAGATGTCGCCCTGGAGGGCGCGATGGCCTGGCCGGCATATCTGGAGCTCCACCGGGCGGGAGAACTCAGGGGACGGATCGAGGCCACGGAGGAGTTGCTCCGCGAGTGCCGCGTCTGTCCGCGCGGATGCGGCGCGCGACGCTTGGAGGGGGAGACGGGTGCCTGTGGCGTCGCGGTCGAGACCGTGGTGTCGAGCTACGGGCCCCACTTCGGGGAAGAGGCGCCGCTCGTGGGGACGGGTGGCTCGGGGACGGTCTTCCTCGCGCGCTGCAACCTGGCCTGCGTCTTCTGCCAGAATGCCGACATCAGCCACGGCGGGGAAGGCGAGGTTGTTTCTCCCACCAAGCTGGCGGACCTGATGCTCACGCTCCAGCGCCTCGGCTGTCACAACATCAACTGGGTCACGCCGACGCACCAGGTCCCGCAGATTCTCCGTGCCCTGCTGATCGCGGTTGCGGGCGGTCTCTCCCTGCCGCTCGTGTATAACTGCGGAGGGTATGAATCGCTGGAGATGCTCCGCCTCTTGGACGGTATCGTGGACATCTACATGCCGGACATGAAGTATGCCGATGCGGAGGTCGCCCGGCGCTACTCCGGCGTGGAGCACTACCCGGAGGTGGCGCGCGCCGCGCTCCGCGAGATGCACCGACAGGTGGGGGATTTGGTGATGGATGCGCGCGGGATCGCCCGCCGGGGACTGCTGGTCCGTCACCTGGTGCTGCCCAACGACCTCGCGGGGACCGCCGCGGTCGTCGAATTCCTGGCGGACCTGTCTCCGAACACGTACCTGAACGTCATGGCCCAGTATCGCCCGTGCCATCGCGCGCGCGAGCATCCACCGCTCGCCCGCCGGCCCACGGTCGGGGAGATAGAGCGGGCGCTCCGGCTGGCGCGCGCCGCCGGCCTGCATCGTCTCGACGGGTGGAGTTGATCCCCTCACCCGGCCTTCGGCCACCCTCTCCCCAGGGGGGCGAGGGGCGAATATGTTTCCCCTCTCCCCACGGCCGGGGAGAGAGGGGGGCGGCTGTCAACTCGCGGCGCAGCGTGGCGATTCCCTCTCCCCACGGGGGGGGAGGGCAAGGGTGAGGGGTGCGGGCGGCCTTGCGCCTTTCGAAGTCGAACGGCTCCAGACTCGGAACGAGTGAGGATCCAGCGTGATCAAGAATCCAGAGATCGCGGCCCTGTTCAACGAGATCGCCGACTTCCTGGAGGTCAAGGGGGAGAACCCGTTCCGCGTGCGTGCGTATCGCCGCGCGGCGCAGGCAGTGGAGGGGCTCACCGAGGACATCGTGGCGGTGGCCAGACGCAGAGGCCTCCAGGCGATCCCCGGCATCGGCAAGGACCTGGCGGCCAAGATCGAGGAGTACCTGGGTCACGGTGCCGTCGCATATCTGGAAGGATTGCGGGAGGAGATCCCCGTCGGCGTGATCGAACTGATGGGAATCCACGGGGTCGGACCGAAGACGGCCAAGCTGCTCTATGAGCAGGTGGGCGTGGACTCGGTGGAGAAGCTGGAGGAGCTGGCGAAAGCGCACAAGCTGGCCGGCCTGCCCGGGATCAAGGAAAAGACCGAAGAGAACATCCTCAAGGGGATCGCCGTGTGGCGGAGCGGGCGCGAGCGAAAACCGGTGGGCGCGGCCCTGCTCCTCGCCGAGGCGATCCTGGCGGAGCTGCGAGCGCTCCGAGAGGTGGACCAGATCTCGGTGGCGGGGAGCCTGCGCCGCATGCGGGAGACGGTGAAGGACATCGACATCCTGGTCACCTCGTCGAGACCGGCCCGGATCATGGAGATCTTCGTCGGACTTCCCAATCTGGCCGAGGTCTTGGCCCGCGGCGAAACAAAGTCGAGCGTTCGCCTCCGCGAGAACATCCAGGTGGACCTGCGGGTGGTCGAGCCGGAGAGCTTCGGTGCCGCCCTTCAGTACTTCACCGGGTCCAAGCAACACAACATCCGTGTCCGGGAGCTGGCCCAGCGGCAGGGGCTCCGGGTCAGCGAGTACGGGGTCTTCGACGAGAAGGCGAACCGACGACTGGCGGGCGCGACCGAGGAGGAGGTGTACCGGGCGGTCGGGCTTCCCTACATCCCGCCCGAGCTGCGCGAGGACAGCGGTGAGATCGAAGCCGCCCTGGAAGGCCGTCTGCCGGCCCTCGTCTCGCTGGAAGAGATCCGGGGGGATCTCCAGCTCCACACCACGTGGAGCGACGGCGCCCACTCGCTCCCAGAGCTGGCCGCGGGCGTCCGGGCCAAGGGCTACCAGTACATGGCCGTGACCGACCACTCGAAGTCGGCCACGGTCGCCGGCGGGATGGACGAGGAGCGCGTCCTCCAGATGATCGCCGAGGTCCGGGCGGTCAACCGGCGGCTCCCGGGATTCCGGGTCCTGGCGGGCTGCGAGGTGGACATCCGGGCGGACGGGAGCCTGGATTTTCCGGATGAGATCCTGCGGGAGCTGGATCTGGTGCAGGTCTCCGTTCACTCGCGCTTCAAGATGGCCCGCGAGGAGATGACGGCGCGCATCGCGCGAGCCGTGTGCCACCCGCTCGTCCACATCCTCGGACACCCCACGGGACGCCTGATCGGGGAGCGGGCGCCGTACGAGGTGGACATCGAGGCGGTCCTCGAGGCCGCCGGGGCGGCCGGCACCGCGGTCGAGATCAACGCCGCGCCGTCCCGGCTGGACCTCAACGACCTCCACGCCCGGCGGGCGAAGGAGCTCGGGATTCCCATCACGATCAGCACCGATGCGCACGCCATGCCCCAGCTGGACTTCATGCGCTACGGCGTGGCCGTGGCCCGCCGGGCGTGGCTGACCCCCCAAGACATCCTGAATACGCGGCCGCTGAAGGCGCTCCTGTTGTGGTTGGATCGAAAAAGGGGACGTTAGCTGAACAACTTTTTCCGGGTCCCTCCTCACGGGGGAGCGAGATGGGCGGGGAGTTGCAGAGCGCCGCACAGTTTGTGGGATTCCAGCCGCCCTATCCGGGGCCTCGGAGCACTGGAGGGAGCCGGCCGGCCAGTTCACCGAAGGCAAATTGGGAGTTGAGGCAGTCGTATGAACGTGAACGTCGGATGCTGCGGATTCTCCATAGGGAGGCGGGAATACTTCCGCCGATTCCGTGTGGTGGAGATCCAGCAGACCTTCTACGCCTCCACACCGATGTTTGTCCCGGCCGCAAACATGGGGCGTGGCGTGATGTTGACGCGCCATGCCCTTGAGGGTAGTATTCGCTCCACTGTCGCACGCCGGGACTTCGTGCCTTCCAGCACGTCGTTCCCATTCGCCGACTTCCTGACAGAGGAGAACCTGCCATGGCATCGTTCACGACGCGCCCCGTGATCATGGGAACCCGCGGGGTCGTGACCTCGGGACACTACTTGGCGACGACCGCGGGCTTCCGCATCCTGGAACGGGGCGGGAACGCCGTGGATGCCGCCGCGGCGATGGGCTTCTGCCTGAACCTGCTGGAGCCGCAGAGCAACGGCCTCGGCGGCGAGGTGCCCACCCTCGTCTATTCCGCCAAGGAGGGGAAGGCCTACGCCATCTGCGGGCTGGGCTGGTCCCCCAAGGCTTTCACCATCGACTGGTGCCGCGAGCACACGGTTGACCTCATCCCCGGCGACGGGTACCTGCCGGCCTGCGTGCCGGCGGTCGTGGACACCTGGGCCACGGCCGTGGCGCGCTTCGGGACGTTGCGCTTTGCCGATGTCCTCCAGCCGGCCATCGAGCTGGCGGAGAACGGCTTCCCGGTTTACGACGGGTTGCGCGACAACCTAGTGACCAGCCGGGAGAAGTACACGACCCTCTATCCCACCACGGGAGAGCTGTACTGCCCCAAGGGACGCATTCCGGATGTGGGCGATGTCTGGCGGAATCCCGAGTGGGCCAACGCCCTCATGCTGATGTGTAAGGCGGAGGCGGCGGCGGCGCACAAGGGGCGGGTGGCCGGCATTGAGGCGGCGCGGGACGTCTTCTACAAGGGGGAGATCGCCGAGCGCATCCTCGCCTTCATCGGGGAGCACCCGGTGGAGGACGCGAGCGGGAGCGCCCATACCGGCCTCCTCTCCTACGGGGATATGGCCGAGTGGCATGCGGCGGTGGAAGAGACAGTGACCCTGTACTACGGCGGCCTGGACGTCCACAAGTGCCCGCCCTGGACGCAGGGGCCGGTGTTCCTGCAGCAACTGGCCCTCCTCAGCGGCTATGATCTCGCCGCGCTGGGCCAGAATTCCGCCGCGTACCTGCACCTTTTAATCGAGTCGGCCAAGCTGGCCTTCGCCGACCGCGAGGCCTACTACGGGGATCCCGCCTGCGACGCGGTGCCCATGGACGTCCTGCTGTCGCCGGAGTACACGACGAAGCGGCGCGCCCTGATCGGTGCCGAGGCGTCGCCCCACATGCGGCCCGGGGACGTGGGCCGCGGGGTACCGCCCTACGCCACGTTCGACGTCCTGGGGGACAATCGGCGGGCCCTCCAGGTGACCGGCCGCGACGTCCGCGACCTGGGGCTGGGGCACGCCCACGTGGGTGATACCACGCATCTCGACGCGGTGGATCGCGCGGGCAACATGGTGGCCGCCACGCCGAGCGGTGGCTGGATCGGGGACTCGCCGGTGATCAAGGGGCTGGGGTTCGCGCTGGGGACGCGGGGACAGATGTTCTATCTCAATGCCGCCCGCCCCAACGCGCTCGCCCCCCGCAAGCGGCCGCGGGCCACGCTGACCCCTTCCCTGGTGACCAAGGACGGGAAGCCCTTCATGGTGTTCGGCACCCCGGGCGGCGACGGCCAGGACCAGTGGACCCTGCAGTTCTTCTTGAATCACGTGGTCTTCGGCATGAACCTGCAGGAGGCGCTGGACGCCCCGACGATCCACTCGGTCCATTTCCCCTCCTCCTTCTACCCGCGCCCCGCCTATCCGAATCGGGTGGATGTGGAGGGGCGGCTTGCGCGCGAGGCGATTCAGGAGCTCACGCGGCGCGGGCACGAGGTGAACGTTATCGGGGAGTGGGCCAACGGCAAGGTCATGGGCATCCGCTACGACCGCGAGCGCGGCGTGCTGATGGGGGCGGTTTCGCCTCGGCGCACGATCGGTTACGCCCTGGGATGGTGAGATGGCCGTGATCGATCTCCACACTTTTTCCATCGTGGCCCGCGAGCCGGAGACCGGCGCCTTCGGCGTCGTCGTCGCGACGGCCCGTCCGAGCGTCGGCAGTTTGGTGCCGTTCGTCTCCCGGCAGGGGGGCATCGCCACCCAGGCGCGGGTCAACACCGACCTGGGGCGGCAGGGTCTCGCCCTGCTCACGCAGGGGGTGCCGATCGCCGTCGCCCTCCGGGCGCTCCTCGCGGCCGACCAGGACCGGGAGATTCGACAGATCCACGGCCTGGATGGGGCCTCCGCCTTCTGCCACACCGGAAAGAGTTGCGTCCCCTGGTGTGGCCACCACGAGGGCCGCGACTTCACGGCTGCCGGGAACATGCTGGCGGGACCGCAAGTGATCGAGGCCATGGTCGAGGCGTTCCGCGCCGGGCGAGAGGCGAAGCGCGAGCTGTCGGCGTGCCTCCTCCTGGGCCTGGAGGCGGGGCAGGCAGCGGGCGGGGACAAGCGGGGTAAACAATCCGCCGCGCTCCTGGTGGCCAGCCCGGAGCCCAGGATGTACCACAACCTGCGGGTGGACGACCACCCCGACCCCGTGGCGGAGCTGCGGCGGATCTACGACCTGGTCGTCCGGCACTCGCAGCAGATCGAGCGCGAGTACGGCCCGGAGGGGCTTCGACTCTTCGGGCGGGTGAAGTACTGAACGAGAGAGTGCATGGAATGCTCGTCATGCGTGGGTGGCGTGTGAGCAGCGTTGTGCCTGTGCTGGTCGCCCTGGCGGTGTGAGCTTCTTGGAGGAATGGCTGAATGGCTGGAACTTCTTGACAGGTGGGGACGGTCGAGGGTAGACTTTATTGGAGGTGATGGCCATGCAGCGCAAGGGACGAGGACAGCGGCCGAGCGCGAAAATCCTGGTGGTGGACGACGAGGCGCTCCTCCGGGCCATGATGAAGGACGGCCTGGAGGCCGCCGGCCACACGGTCATGGTGGCAGCCTCAGGCCAAGAAGCGCTCAAGCTGGCGAAGGCGGAGCACCCCGACTGTATCCTGCTCGACCTCATCATGCCGGATCTCGACGGCTACCAGACCTGCACGGCCCTCAAGGCCGACCCCGAGTTGGCAGGTATCCCCGTTCTGATGATTTCTGCGACCACAGACCTGCGGATCGTTGACCGGGCTGAGCAGGCCGGGGCGGTCAACGTTCTGCCGAAGCCGGTCCCCCTGGAAGAACTGCAGCACGCCGTCGCGCTTGCCCTGGCCGGTGCCGCAACCCCCTGACCGGGGCCAGAGATGCTCGACTGAGCGTTGACGCCACGACCCCATCTGCCCTCTCGTCTTGATTCCCTGTTTCCAGGAATCTGCCACGGCAGCACTCGAAGTCTTCGCCTCGAATCGTCCCTGAGGTGGGATGAATGAGCGAGGAGCCGCTCGCAGCGCGAATCAAGAGGCATGGCCTAGCGCTCGGCTTCGACCTCGTCGGCATCGCGCCGGTCGAGAGACCCGTACATGGCCCGGCCTTCGCCGAATGGCTGCGGCTGGGGTACCACGGGGAGATGGCCTACCTGACCCGCACGGCCGAGCAGCGACTCTCTCCCGGCCAGCTCCTCCCCTGGGCCAAGTCCGTCATCTCCGTCGCCCTGAACTACAGCACCCCACGCGCGCAAGCCGAGAAGGGCGGTGGCATCCGAGGCCGGATCTCGCGCTATGCGTGGGGGGTCGATTATCACGACGTGCTGCAGGGGTGGCTGGAGAGGCTCCTGGCCTTCGTGCGCCAGGAGACCGGGACCGAGGTCGAGGGGCGCATCTGCGTGGACGCGGGGCCGGTCCTGGACCGGGAGATCGCCGCGCAGGCCGGGATCGGCTGGTACGGCAAGAACACGAACCTGCTGTCCACGCGGAGTGGTTCGTTCTTCTTCCTGGGCGAGTTGTTCCTCGGTGTTCCCCTATCGCCGGACCGCCCGGTGCGTGACCGCTGCGGTCAGTGCCGGCTCTGCCTCGACGCATGCCCCACCCGGGCGTTCGTGGCCCCGTATGTTCTGGACGCGCGACGCTGCATTTCGTATCTCACCATCGAGCTGAAGGGGGCGATTCCCCACGAGCTCCGGCCGCGGATGGGCACGCACATCTTCGGCTGTGATATCTGCCAGGACGTCTGCCCGTACAACCTGAAGTGCCGGCCGACGCGCGAAGAGGCGTTCCAGCCTCGTGAGGGGCTGCAGGCGCCGGAGCTGATCCCGCTCCTGGAGTTGACGGAAGCGCAGTTCCGGGCGAGGTTCCGGCGCAGCCCGATCCTGCGGGCGAAGCGGCGGGGGTATCTGCGCAACGTGTGCGTGGCCCTCGGGAATGCTCGACGCCCGGAGGCAGTCCCAGCCCTCGTGCAGGCAGTCACGAGCGACCCCGAGCCGTTGGTTCGGTCGCACGCGGCCTGGGCGCTGGGTCGCATCGGGGGCCGGGAAGCGGGAGTGACCCTCGATCTGGCCATGCGCAAAGAGAGCGATCTGCTAGTGCGGGAAGAGATCCGGCTGGCGTTGGCGAAGGGCTGCAAATCGTGAGGAGGCGAGGAGAATGAGGGACGTGTGCGCCGAAGCAAACTTGCTGCGCGTCAGGCGAGAATTCCACTCAATCTCCCTGGCTTTTCCCGTGACAAGGGCGCGGGGCCTGGCTATAGTGAGCTGGCCGCGATCTCTGGCGCCAAGTCATAACCTCTAACTGGGGTGTGTGGTCATGGCAGAGTTCATTATTCGCACGCGACGAACGCAAGAGATGGTGGATATCACCGAGCGGGTGGCGGAGATCGTCCGGCGGGCCGGGGTCACCGACGGGATTTGCCTCGTGTTTGTGCCGCATGCGACCGCTGCGGTGATCCTCAACGAGAATGCCGACCCCAACGTCTGCCAAGACATTCTGGACGCGCTGGGACGGCTGATCCCCGAGGGGGCGTGGCGGCACGATCGGATTGACAGCAACGCCGCCGCGCACATCAAGGCCACCATTCTCGGGCCGAGCGAGGCTCTGCCGGTCGAAGGCGCGCAACTCAGGCTGGGAACCTGGCAGAGCCTCATGCTGGTGGAGTTGGACGGCCCTCGAGATCGAACCGTTATCGTCCAGGTCCGCTGACCCTGATCCGACGGTAAGAGTCCAACCGCCAAGTGGTCATGACCGCTCCCGGTCACCAGGTCGGAAGATAAAGCGAATGACCCTCACCCAGGCCGGCGTCCTCGGCATCGTGCAGGGGATCACGGAGTTCCTCCCCATCAGCAGCATTGCCCACCTGCGGGTCATCCCGGCGCTCTTCGGGTGGCCGGATCCCGGCGCGGCGTATTCGGCAGTCATTCAACTAGGGACCCTGGCGGCCGTGCTCGCCTACTTTGCAGGGGACGTGCGCGACATGACTCAGGGAGTCCTGGCTGGTGCGGTGCGCGGGCAGCCGTGGGCCAGCCAGGAGGCCCGGCTTGGCTGGTTCGTCGTCGTCGGAACCATCCCCATCGCCGTCTGCGGGATTGCGTTCAAGCGGTACATCGTGGGGGAGTGGCGGTCCCTCTATGTCATTGCGGGCAGCCTGATCGTCCTGGGCCTCCTCCTCTGGCTGGCGGAACGAGCCGCGAGCTTCCGCCGGGAGATCGCCCAGGTGGGTTGGCTGGACAGTCAGTTGATCGGCCTGGCGCAGGCGGTGGCGCTCATCCCCGGATCGTCCCGGTCCGGAACCACGATGACCGCTGCCATGTTCCTGGGACTCACCAGGGAGGCCGCGGCGCGTTTCTCGTTCCTGCTTGGAATTCCGGCGATCGGAGCGGCGGGGGTTTTCGAACTGAAGGATCTCCTGAAGCATGGCCTGGGCGATGGTGGGCTCTCGGCGCTGGTGGTCGGGACGATGACCTCCGCCGTCAGCGGGTACCTTGCCATCGATTTGCTGCTTCGGTACCTCCGCCGCAACAGTATGTATGTGTTCGTGTGGTATCGGATCGCGCTCGGGGTGCTGCTCTTGGCGCTCCTGGGGTTAGGTGTCCTGATACCTCTCGGCTGAGGGCGGTGCGAGGAAGGAATGAACCGCCAAGACGCCAAGGTCGCCAAGTCTGGCGAGGACTGATCTATCCATTTCTGGAGGATATGGGATGTTCGGAGGCATTCATCACGTGGCGGTCGCGGTGCGAAATCTGGAAGAGGCGTTGGCCTTCTATCATGGGAAATTGGGATTGGCGCTGGGCAAGCAGGCCACCGTTCCTGATCAAGGAGTGAAGGCGGCCCTGCTTCCGCTGGGCGAGGATGAGATCGAGCTGCTGGAGCCGACGAATCCCGCGGGAGGCGTTGCACGCTTTCTCGAAAAGAAAGGCGAGGGGGTCCATCACTTCTGTGTGGAGACGTCGGACGTGGCGGCGGCCATCGAGCGGGCCAAGACCCTGGGGCTCCAGTTGATCGACCAGGCGCCACGCCAAGGGCTGGCCGGGACGATTGGGTTCCTCCACCCGTCGGCCACCCAGGGTGTCTTGGTGGAGCTGGCTCAGCCGGCGGAGGAGGGTCCTCACCCGCATGCGCCGGCGACCGGTATTCGCGCGGTCGGGATGTCTACGCTGTATCTGGCAACCAAAGATCCGGCCGCCTCCGCCGAGGCTCTGTCCCGTAATTACGAGGCGAAGGCAACAGGACTGGCGTCCGATCCTCGGTTCGGGGCCAGGACGTGTGTCGTCGAGATCGGAAGCAGCCGGGTGACACTGATCGATGCCGCGGAATTCGCGGCCTCGCCCGTCGGAGGGCGCATATTGGCTGGACGCGGCGAGGGCCTGTGTGGGCTGTGCATTGCCGTGGAAGATCTCGACGACGCCCTTCGTCATCTGGGGCAGAACGGTATTCCGACGGAGAAGCTCGGTGATGCATCTGTAGGGTTCCTGGCCTGGATCCCCGCGGAGCGGGCCCACGGAGTGAACCTGTTCCTCTCCGCCGCAGCCCGTCGCGCCTGAGGAGGAGATCGCGGAAAAGAAAAGGGGCGGGAAGCCATCGGCTCTCCCGCCCCTTCCTCACTAATTCGCTTATCTACCGGTCCCTACTTCACCAATTCACTGCTCCACTATTCCACGAATCCACCTCCCCGGCAATCCAGCGTCCCCTAGTCGCCCAATCGCCCAGTTGCCCCTCTTACTTGTTCCCCGCCTGCTCCAGAACAGAGAAGACCACCGAAATGAGGAGGGCTTGTGCGATCAGCAGGGCGGCTTGGACGGGGCCTGCCTTCACCAAGACGATGGCGGCGACTCCCATGCAGGCGGAGAAGAGAAAGACCAGCAGCACCGCCTGACGCTTGCTCCCGAGGAGCGAAGCAAGCCGATGATGGAGGTGGTCTTTTCCGACGTAAGCAATCCACTCGTGAAATGTCCGCACTTTCCCTGTCAGGATCCTCGCGGCGGTGATGTAGGTCATGTCGTAGACGAAGGCCCAGAAAATCAATACGGGCGCCGCGAGGTCGACGACGTCATTTGCCGCCCACTCGCCCTTGATCGCCAGCGCCGCCAGGACGAAGCCGAGGAACGTGCTTCCCGAGTCGCCCAGGAAGATCATGGCGGGCCGTTTCCAGCGGAAATTGAAGGGCAGAAACCCGAGGCAGCTCCCCACGATCGCCGCCGCAAACCAGCCGAGGAAGGGCTGAACGCTCAGAAAGGCGAACAGCCCCAGGAAGCTCGCCGTGATGATGCTGAGCCCGGTGGCGAGGCCGTCCATGCCGTCGAAGAAGTTCATGGCGTTGGTGATGCCGAGCAGCCACAGGATGGTGAGGACCCCGTCCGGCAGGCCGCCAAACGTCCAGCGCGAGAACAGGGTGAGCTTCACTCCGGAGATGATGACGATGGCTGTGGCCAAGAGTTGCGCAAGGAGCTTGATGCGGGCAGGCAAGCCGCGTACATCATCTACGATGCCGGCAACCACCAGCAGGCTTCCGCCGATGAGAATCGCAACCACCTGCCGATCCAGAATCGAGTTCGCGAGGATGGCGGTCAGGAAGGCGAGATAGACGGCAAGGCCCCCCAGGAGTGGGGTGGGAGCCTTGTGCACCTTCCTGGCGTTGGGGTGGTCCAGGACGCCCGTGGCCTGGGCCAGGCGGCCGACGACTGGGGTAAGTCCGAATGCGGCAAGGCAAGAGACCAATAGGATGTAGAGCCAGCGGGCGCCGTACGCGCTGTGCCAGGTCGCGCGCGCGGGAGAAAAGAGCAGAATGGCGACCAAGGCGAGCGCCGCCGCGCTGACCCACCACGCGCAGCCGGTGATCTCGCTGCCCACTGTGGTCGAGAGGGGCAACGCGTCGTCTTGGGTCGGCTGGTCGTTCATGCGAGCGCGTCCCGAAGTGCGCGGATGACCACGGCCTCTTCTGGCAACGTCAGGGTCGGATAGATGGGCAAGGATAGCGCATGCCGGAACGCTTGGGTAGCCCCCGGGAATCCCTCTTGCCCAATTGTCATATGAATTGGCCGAAAGATCGGCGGCTGGCCGGTCACGCCCAGGCTGGCTAGCCGCTTGGCAACGGGTCCCACCGTTGCGGCGAGGGACACGACGAAGCGGTGGTAGGCATGATGCGATCTTTCAGGCTCCACGGGGAGAGCGATCGGGAGATCTGTCCAACTGTGAAGGTATCGCCGCGCAATGGCGCGACGCCGCGCGAGCATGGCGGGAAGGCGCCGGAACTGGCTCCGGCCAAGGGCGGCCTGGAAGTCCGTCAGCTTGTAGTTGTACCGGACGGCGTGCCGGCGTCGCTCGTCGTAATCTCGGAGGTCCCGCAGGCGCCCGAGAAGATGCCGGTCCCGACTGAGCACCATCCCCCCTTCGCCGGTGGTCAGGAGCTTCGTCGCGTAGAAGGAGGCGATGGACACCGCGCCGAATGATCCCGCAGGGCGGTTTTCATAGGTGGCCCCCAACGCCTGGGCGCAGTCCTCGATGACCGGAACGCCAAGGCGGAGAAGGCTGTCCAGGTCGGCCGGGAGGCCGAACATGTGCGGGGCGATGATGGCCCGGGTGCGGCGCGTGATGCGACGCCGCACGTCGCTGACGTCGAGATTGAATGCGGTCGGGTCGACGTCCGCCAACCGGGGTGTCGCGCCGACGTACTCGACCGCATGGAGCGGGGCTACGCAGACATAGCTCGGCAGGATCACCTCGTCCCCGGGCCCGATTCCCAACCCGATGAGGGCGAGGTGCAGCGCGGCCGTTCCCGAGCTCACCGCCACGCCGGGCGGCACGCCGAGGAAATCGCCGACCTCGGCCTCGAACGTCTCGACCTCGACACCTTGAGCGAGCTTGCCGCTTCGCAGAATGCGGCCCACCGCACGGATGTCGATGGGCGTAATCCACGGACGCGAATGAGGAATGGGCCTCATGGAGCCTCGCTGGCTGATTCCGGCTTGATGTTGATGAAGAGGCGAAGAGGAACGAAGGCCTCGGCGTTCCGGACGCGGCCTTGGATTCCCCGGAAATGGGCAGAGGCGCGGGCAAGGTCCACGATGGTCAACCCCTGGATGTTCGTCTTGGTGACCTGGGAGGCATGCGCCTCCAGAGAGGCAACCTTCGCCTCTAAGGCCGCATCGATATCTACGAAGACGCTCGGGGAGAAGTTCTGGGTCGTGGGGCCCTCATAGAAGAGGACATTGCGGGTGTATCGGGTGGCAGTGATGGTGGAGACGGCCAAGTGCCGGTGGTCCTGGTGCGTGTCATCCTGGTGGTGGACGAAAATGAAATCGGGCTCCAGGTCGTGGATCACGCGTTCCACGCTCTGGATGCTCTCGCGATCCAGCGGGATGGCGGTATCCGGATATTCTCCCCAAAACAGTCGTGAGGCCCCGAGGATGCGCCCGGCATCCTCTTGCTCCCGGCGACGGGTGTTTCCGTCGCCGCCGGCGCCGCCGTCGGTCATGATGAGCAGGAAGATCTCGTGGCCTTGGTGGGCATACTTGATGAGGGTGCCACCGCATCCAAACTCGATGTCATCAGGGTGTGCGCCGATCGCCAAGATGCGCATAGGTCTCCTCCCCAATGGCGACTGGGTTCTCAGACGGACTTTCGTTGGCTGCCTCGGGCTCCAAGAAACCGCTCGACGACGGCAAAGATGGCGTCCATATCTTCAACCGCTGCGGAGAGATCCTGCGCCGTGTAGGTTTCGAAGGGGGTTCCTCCGGGAAGGCCGTTGGGGTATCTCGCGAGGATGTAGTAACGGTCCAGGCGGGCCGTATGGTTCGTGATGGCCGCGAACGCCGATTCGCGTTGGCTCAGGTCGCGCACGAACTCCACCAGAGCGTGTCCCAGCACCTCCCGTCGCCCCTCCGCGTAGAGACAGGCCTTCAAGGCCTTCTCGCCCGCCTGCTGCGCGATGAAGCACCCCTTATCGAAGAAGCACCTCTCGCGGGCTAGGTAATGAACGAAAACGCGATCGTCCAGAGCCTGCGTCCACCATCGTCGGGCTTCAGCGGCCGGGTCGAACATAGATCTCCCTGCCTTCCTGGAGAATGCGGAGAATAAAACCGCGTTCCTCCTCGACCATGCGATCCCATTCGGCTGGGGTGTAGACAAGGATGTCCACCGCGAGGGGGAGCGACCAGCGTTCGTAGACGTGTTTCAGACGGTCGAGGAATCGATCCTGCGTTTCCTTGATGATTACAACGTCAATGTCGGCGGCCGGCCCACCTCGCGCATGGGAGCCGAAGAGGATGATCCGGTCCGGTTCGTACCAGCGGAACTGGTCCGCAATCATTTCGTCGGTGATTGCTGCCGTCTTGCCCTTCATGCTGACACAGGTTAACTCGTCCATTGCTCGATCAGGGGAAAAAATGTCCACGCCCCGATGGGACAATCGCCCAGATGATGCATCCTCGGATTGCCGGGTCGGGTGGGTGGGCAGTATGCCGGACTAGGGAAGCGGGTCGATCTTCGCCGGGGCGCGGCCACGGCGAAGATCCGCCCACGCGTTTCCCCATCGACCATTCGACCGATCGAGTGATCACCTCACGCCAGGGGCTCCCAATTGCGCCCGGAACGGAGGATGGTGAGGCTCTCCGGACCGCAGTTGAAGAGTAGATCTATCACCGCTAGGTGAGAAACGAAAGGCGCATATCGCTGGGGATACTGGGGATGCTGATACGCCTGCGCCTGGACGGTAATAGCGGCCTCGGCGAATTGGCCGAGATCCATATAGGAGCAACCTGCTTGTCCGGCAAGATATTCCGTTCCGCCCACCGCCTTGCAGAGGTCGATCAAGCGGCCGGTCTGCTCCTCCCGTGCGGGAAGGGTCGAGGCCAGGATGCGCGGTGTCGTGACGCCCAGGTGGCGGCAGAGCAGCTCCAACACCGCCAGGTTGAGATCGCAAATCCTCGTCCACGGACCTTCCAGCAGCGCCAGAAGCTCCGGGCCGAGCGGCTCCCAGTGGGGCACCTTCGCGTAGTTGAGGCGGAGCGTCTGGCAGTGCTTCCGTTGCCAGTCCGTCCGCACGTTGATCTCCACTCGGTCGATCCGCTCGGGGAACCGATCGACGATCGGCACCGTCAACCACTGCCAGCCGTCCTTGTCTTTGGTGCGGATGCGGTTGCGGTTCTGCCACTCGTGCTTCTTGAACTGCACCGTGTCGAGCAGGATGAAGACGTCTGCAGAGTCCAGCTTGTCCAGATATCCGAGCCAGGGAAAATACTGCGGCTGATGGATGGCGACCTTCATCTATGCCCCCGGATTCTTCACCGCAAAGCACGCCTGCCTGCGCCGCACGCGTCGCGGTAGGCAGGCAAAGACCGCAAAGTCTCGAGCGGGGTCAACAGAGAAGAGCTGAGGCGCGGGCGAAATCGTTCGGTCTATTACGTAGAGTACGCCTTTATCAGTCCTGAAAGCACAGAGTTCTTCTTTGCGAGCTTTGCGCACTTTGCGGTTCAACAGCAAGGCCTTTGGTCATGTGGTACGGACAAAGATCGGGTTGCTCAGGATTTGATGCCCCGCCGGCCCACGAACATCCAGGCGGTAGAAATGCCTGGCTCCCCTCGCCTGCGCAGCGTCTTTCCACCCAAGCGTGAGTGGCGTCTCTCCGGCGACGGCGTGTACCACGGTTCCAGAGCGGATGAGGCGCGCCTGGATCTTCAGCGGACGGCCGCTGCTGGAACGGACGGCGGCGTGGATTTCCGGCTGGTCGCCGGCGCCGAGGGTGAGTTGACTTCCCGCCTCGGCGGGCGGCTGCCCGGGGGAGGCGGCCTGGAAGCGATCCAGAAGGAGGCCCTCGTCCTGGATCCGTCGAAGGGCATACGCTCGCCCGGCTCGCAGGGCGCCCAGCAGGGCAGAGGGTTCCTTCTTCTCGACGAGCAGAACGGTCTGCACCTCTCCGAATCGTTTCCCCGCCTGTCCTTCGTAGTGGTATGCCGCCTCGCCGATCGCCCAGGCGGGCGCCTTCCGGACCCCGTGGATGTAATCCAGGAGAAGCTGGTCCCAACCCTGCCCTGGTTCTGTGAATGTCGTGGTGTCTTCGTAGATCCCGCCGAAGGCGGTGAAACGATCCGTTCGCAGCAGGTCGGAAGGGTAGGGGTCCGTGCGGATCGTCGCACGGAGTCCCCAGACGTTCACGATCTGGTGGTCCTTGGCCTCCGGCAAGGACCAGACCGCCGCACCGCCTCGAGAGCTCACGAAGTCGATCACCTGTTGGTGCGGCCGGAGGCCGGCGCCGGCATCGTAGGCCGAAACCGGCGCATCGCGGAAAGGATAGTTGTTGATCAGGAGGACGGCTGCGGCGCCGAGGCACAAAAGTCCAGGGCCGACCATTCGCCGCCTCTCGGTCAATTGGAAGTGCTGCAGTTGAATCCTGCGGCGCCGGAACGTCAGGAAAAACCAGACGCCGGGGATCACGAGGAGGGCCGGCGAAAAGAGCCAAAGGCTATACAGCCCCCAGCCGGTTGCTGCCGAATTACCCACCACGGGAAGCTGCCAGTAGTCCTCCGCCCGGTACAGCCCGAGAGCCAGGAGATTCTTCTGCGCGTTGTACATCGTCAAGGTGCCCCGGAGGATGTTCCCGGTCCAGAAGTAGTGCGGGATCACCTCGACGCCGGGGATGATCAGCACCTCCTTCTGGCGGCCGTTCGTCGCCTCGACGGCCTTGAGGAATGCCTCCGGCCCCTTCTGGAGGATGGAGGGGTATTCCACCCGATACCGAAGGAGGCCGCGAAGCGGCGGCAGGCCGTACTCGTATCGCTGCAGGTGGTTCTCGGCGAGGAAGATGGCCTCGACACCATGCATCCGCGCCTGGGCAACGAGATCATCGAGCGAGAGATTGCCCGTGCTCCAGGTGGAGTGGGCATGGAGAGCAGTTGCGATAGAGTGGAGGGGCGAGGCGGCATGTGTAGTTGAGGTCATAAACACAACGGCCAGGATGATCCCGGCCGTTGACCTGCGTCGAAGGGTGGCAACAAGGCGGTCAGACCCGGTCCTCTTGCTGGGCTGCTTATCCACGCCGACCGCTCGCCATCACTTCACGGTAAACTCGGGCCAGCGACTCGATCATCGCCTCGGCGCTGTACCGGGGGGCGCGGCGCCACCCGGCCTCTGCCATGGCCCTTGCCCGCTCCGGATCCTCAAGCAGCATGCAGACCGCGTTGGAAAGGGATGCGGGGTCGGCCGGCGGAATGAGCAGCCCTGCCTCGCCCTGCCCGAGCAGTTCGGGCACGCCGCCGACGCGGCTCGCCACGATCGGTTTCCCGAGAGCCATGGCCATCACCAGGACGCGGCCCATGCCTTCGTTCAGCGAGGGAAGCACAAAGACATCCATGCCGGCGATCAGGGAAGGGACATCCTCCCGGTACCCGGTGAAGATGACGCGGCTTTCTACCCCGAGCCTTCGGGCGCGCTCGGTGAGCGCTTGGCGCAATTCCCCATCCCCGACCAGAACAACATGCGCCTCCGGACAGCGTCTCAGGATCTCTGGGGTCGCGTCTATCAGATGCTGATGACCTTTCACCGGAGCCAAGCGTCCCACCGTTCCCACGACGGGTCCGCGCGGCGCGAGGCGGATGGGAACTGCTGAGGTGATGCCGTCGAGCTCGACACCGCTGGGGATCGTAACGAACTGCTCCGGTCGGCCGATTCCCAAAGCGAGGTGCTGCTCGGCTTCGGCGTCGGTCAGGGTGATGATCCGATCCGTGAAGCGGGCCGCCAGGCATTCGAGCAGAACGAACACCCGCGTGACCGGCCCCGAGAAGTAACCCCCGAACACGTGCCCGTGGGGAGTGTGCACGACGTGCGAGACCCTTTCCATCCGGGCCGCCAGGCGCCCGAGGAATCCGGCCTTGGATGAGTGTGTGTGAACAATATCCGGCCGCTGCTCCCGGATCAGCCGTCGTAGCGCCCAAAGGGCCAGAAAATCGGCCAAAGGATTCGCCGGTCGCACGAGGTGCGATACCTGAACCCATGGTACGCCCGCCTGCTTCAGTCTCTGGCTCACTCCAGCCGGCGGATCGGTCGTCTGGCCGGAGATCAGGCCGCACGCGAACTCCCCCTGCGGCATCCGTATCGCGGAGAGCACCGTGTTCTCGGTAGATCCTCCAACGTCCAGCCGGGTGATGATGTGGAGGAGGCGGTACACTGCTCTCAATCCAAGTTGCGTTCAGCAAGAACGATGAGCGATGGGGCACAAAGCACACGACCGGCCGTTAATGCCGCGCACGCGTTCGAACCGGTACGGACTGCGAAAGCCAACAGAGACAAAGTGATCCGTCCGGCAGCTCCACCAGATACAGAAAGCTCTGACCCACTGATCGGAGAGTTGATTACGCGGATCCTCTGGAACTGTAATCGTCCGAGCAGAGTCCGGAGAGACCTTGCGCTCAAGGAGAGAGAGTGAAAAATCAGAAGGGAGTATAGAGTCCGGTGCGCGGAGGAGGGCAGGTGTCGGACAAGACGCCAGAGGACTCGATGGAAATCACCGTTTGGGACCCGAATCACTAGCACCCCGCCTGGCCGAAGAACCCGATGCGCAGCCATGAGAAGGCCAAGGGGGTTAGGGGCTTGGTCAAGCACATTTATGAGCGTAATGACCTGGAACGCCGCCTCAGGCAGGTCAGCCTTTTCGAGGGGTGCGTTTCGGACTTCGAGCCCATAGAGTTGCCTCGCCACGGCGCAGGCCTCGGCAGAAGGGTCTACCCCTGCGACCTCCCATCCGACGTCACGAGCGAGAGCCAAGAAGTGACCTGCCCCGCAGCCGACATCCAAGAGACGACCCGGAGGCCGAAACGGAATCCTGCCGAGCAGTAAACGAAACATGGCCACGCGGCGTTGGCTCGCCTGATCAGCGCCAAAAATCGAAAAGTATTTCTCTCTATAGAATAACTCCAGAGAGTCGGGGGCAGGCGGAGCGGTTGCCACGTAGGCTCCGCACTCTTGACAGCCGGCGTATCGTCGTCCTCCCACATCGAAGCCTCGGTCGCCAGAGAGTCCTCCGTCACACAGGGGGCAGGAATGTACTGGGGCGGCGATATGATGGTAGTCGCTCATTCTCGTTTCTTGGCATCCACTTGCCACGGCAAAGCGAGCGCAGAGAGGCTAGCTCAAAGGCTCGGCTGCCGTATATTATGAAGATGACCACCCTCGGGCTGCCCGCGCCATGCAAATGGTGGGGATGCCTACGTTCTCAGTGGACCCTTGCCATCTAAGCAGGTGATGGTTGAGGAGTACCGATCACGAGGTGGAATCCTGAGGTGGCCGATCCGCCGATGCCTCATCAAGCAAGTCCAGAGCAGCCTCACAGACAGCTTCAACAGGGACTCCCTCCCACCACGGGGGACCTCCCCGGTGCTGGGTCGACGAGAGTACTCGGCTCGCGGCCCGACCGCGAGGGCCAAAGCGATTAGGGGAT
>JBGPQZ010000002.1:0-36264 GCA_041489335.1 Methylomirabilia bacterium | reverse complement strand
CGGGTACCCACCTGCAGGTGGGTACCCGGCGCTCTCGGGCGACGGCAGCTCCAGCACGCGTCCGCGAACCGTGAGGCGGACCCGGTCGGCCCCGCACGAGACCACGCGCCCCTCCAGGAAGTTGACGCGCCCGATGAAGTCGGCCACGAAGCGGTTGGCCGGGCGCGCATAGATCTCCAAAGGCGAGCCCACCTGCTGGACGCGGCCCGACCGCATCACCACGACGCGATCCGAGAGGGCCATGGCCTCGGCCTGGTCGTGGGTCACGTACACGCTGGTGATGCGGAGCCGCCGCTGCAGCTTCCGCACCTCGCCCCGCATCTGCTCGCGGAGCTTGGCGTCCAGGTTGGAGAGGGGCTCGTCGAAGAGGAGGACGCGCGGCTCCGTGATGATGGCGCGCGCCAGGGCCACCCGCTGCTGCTGCCCGCCGGAGAGTTGCTCCGGTGACCGGTGCTCCAGGCCGGCGAGTTCCACGAGATCCAGGATCTCCGCGACGCGGGAGGCGATCTTGCCCTTCGGGAGGCCCCGCATCTCCAGGCCGAAGGCCACGTTCCCCGCCACGGAAAGGTGCGGGAAGATGGCATAACTCTGGAAGACCATGGCGGTGTTGCGGACATGAGGCGGCAGGTGGCTGACGTCCTCGCCGGCGATGAGGACGCGGCCGGAGGTCGGGGTCTCGAAGCCGGCGATGATGCGCAGGGCCGTCGTCTTGCCGCAGCCCGACGGGCCGAGGAGCGTGACCATCTCCCCGTCCCTGATCTCCAGGCTGATCCCGTCCACGGCCGTCACGGCGCGCTCCGGCCGCTCCGGGTCCGCGAACACCTTCCGCACGTCTTCCAGCACCACACTCATCGCTCACCCGCCCCCGAAAGAAAGAACCAAAATATCCGCAGATTACGCAGATCAATTCGGCGCGGGCGCTCTCCGCGAACTCTGCGTGAATCTGCGGATCCCGTCGTGTCTCATCCGAAGGCGGCCTCGTAGCGGTACTCGAAGAGTTGGCCGAGGATCAGACGGATGAGGCCGATGGCCACCATGATGATCAGGATCAGGAGGACACTGAAGGCCGCCGCGGCCCCGAGGCGGCCCGCCTCGGTCTGGGAGAGGATCTGGACGGTCATCAGGTTCCAGTCGGCCGAGACCAGGAAGATGGCCGCGCTGATGGCGGTCATGGCGCGGACGAAGGAGAAGACCAGGCCGGAGAAGAAGGCCGGGACCAGGAGCGGCAGCGTCACCCGCCGGAACGTGACCTGCGTGGAGGCGCCCAGGTTGGTGGCGGCCTCCTCGATGGCCGGATCGATCTGCCGGAGCCCCGCCATCCCCGACTGGATCCCCACCGGGATGTAGCGGAACAGGAAATTGGCCACCAGGATGAGCATCGTCCCGGTCAGGAGGAGCGGCCGTTGGTTGAAGGCCAGGATGTAACCGATGCCGATGACGGTGCCGGGCACGGCAAAATTCAGGATCGAGATGAACTCCAGGGCCTGCCGGCCGGGGAAGCGCCGGCGCATGACCAGGAAGGCGATGGCCATCCCCAGGACTCCCGCCAGGGGACTCGAGGTCACGGCGATGAGCAGCGTATCCTTGATGGCCTGGGCCCCGACGCCGAAGACGTAGCCGAAGTTCCGCAGGGTGAAGCTGTGGTCGACCCCCCAGGCGCGCGAGAAGGCGCCCACCAGGATGGTGGCGTAGAAGAGGAGGACGAAGGCGGCCACGGCCGCGCAGGCCGCAAACAGGAGCCACTGCATGATTGGGCTCACGGCCCGGATGACGGCGCGGGTGGGCTTGCCCGTGACCGTGACGTAGCGCTTCCGCGCGATCCAGTAGCGCTGGACCAGGAAGGCGGTGACCGACGGGATGAGCAGGACCACCGCCAGCGCGGCCCCGCCCGGGAGGTCATACATTCCCGTTACCTGCAGATACACCTGGACCGAGAGGACCGGGAAGCCGCTGCCCCCCAGGATGAGCGGGTTGCCGAAGTCGGCGATGGACTCGATGAAGAGGACCAGGAGGGCAGACGCGACCCCCGGGACGCAGAGCGGCAGCGTGACGCGCCGGAAGGCCTTCCAGCGCGTGGCCCCCAGGTTCATGGCCGCGTCCTCCAGCGTTCCGCCCAGCGACTCCAGGATGCCGACCAGCGTGAGGTAGGCCACGGGGAAGAAGGTGAAGATCTGGGACAAGAGCAGGCCGCGGAAGCCGTAGATGGCGAACTCCTGCAGGCCGAGGAGCTGGCGCGTGATCAGGCCGTTGTTCCCGAAGAGCAGGATGATGGACAGGGCGCTCACGAAGGGGGGCGAGATGATGGGCAGGATGGCCGCCACCGTGAGGAACCGCTTGCCCGGGATGTCGGTCCGGGTGAGCGTGAAGGCGAAGAGAAACCCGACCGCCGTGCCCCCCAGTGCGGTGAGGACGCCCATGGCCACGCTGTTGACGAAGGCCTGCCGGATGAACCAGCTGCCCAGCTGCTCGCGGTAGAGGCGGAGGGTTAAGGTCCCGTCCGGAAACAGGCTGGCCGTGAGCACCCGCACCAGCGGGTACAGGATGAAGAGGAAGAGGAGGACGAAGATGCCCGCGATGGCCAGCGCGAGGATCGGTTCGCCGCGCAACCGGCGCAGGTCGCGGACCGTCTCGCCCCACCAGCGGGCGGCCGCCACGGGCGCCACCGGTTACTTGGGGGCCCGCAGGACTTCGTTGATCCAGCGATCCACCAGCCGCTTCTTCTCCTTGCCCGCCCAGATCGCATCGTAGTTGATGGTCGGGATCTCGTTGAAGGCGGGCAGGCCCTTGGCCAGGTTGGCCTTCGCATGGACGGGGAAGAAGAAGGTCTTGGCGTCGGTGATGGCGTTCTGCCCGGGGATCGAGATGGCTGGGGCCTCGAAGCCCACGCCCTCCTTGGGGAACGTGATCTTCAGGGGATACCCCTCCTCGATGAGCTGAAGGAAGGCCGGCATGAACTGGATGCCCACGCCCGCCTGGCCGATGGCCGCGGCCTTGGACGGCGCCGTGCCGCTCTGGGTGTAGGTCTGGATGCTGGGGTGCAGCTTCTTCAGGTAGTCGAAAGTCTTGTCCTCGCCCATGACCATGACCAGGGCGGCCACCATGTTGTAGCCGGTGCCCGAGGTCTGCGGACTGGGGACCTGGACCTGGGCCTTGAACTCGGGCTTCAGGAGATCCGCCCAGGAGGTGGGCGGATCGGCCCCCTTCTGCTTCAGCGTGTTGAGATTGGAGGCGAAGCCCAGCGGGTTCATGTAGAAGGAGGTCCAGGAGCCTTCCGGGTCCTTGAACTTGGCCGCCAACTCCTTCGCGTTGGGGGACACGTAGGGCTGGGAGAGGCCCTTCTCCTTGAGGACCACGTGGTTCTCGCTGGGGGCGCCGTACCAGAGATCCGCCTGCGGGTTCCCCTTCTCCGCCTCGATCCGGGCCACCGCCGGGCCGGAGGAGAGGAACGTGAAGCGGACCTTCACCCCCGTGGCCTTGCTGAAAGCGTCCAGAAGCTTCTTGGCGTTCTCCTCGTCCACGCTCGAGTAGACGACCAGGCTGTCCTGGGCCCACGCCGCGCCGAAGGAGAGCAGCAGGAGGGCCAGCACTCCGCACAACGTCCAGCGAATCTTCATGGGATGCCTCCGCACGCAGAAGGTGTTTCGCAGCCGACCCAACCGCTCATTCTCATATCACAACGTCGAGGGAATCGCCAGTCCTAGCGCCGTTCGGCCGGACAGAAGGTCTCGGCCATGCGGATGCGTTCGGCCACGGGCGGATGGGTGGAGAGGAGCCCCACCACGAAGGGCGAGGGGGCGAGGTCGGCCAGGTTGGACCTGGCCAGGTTCACCTCGGCCCGGATGAAGGCCGCCGGGTCCTGCGTCACGTCCAGGGACGTCCGGTCGGCCTCCCGCTCGAAGTGGCGCGAGATGGCATTCTGGATGGGGAGACCCGTGAGACTCAGGACCAGGAGCGCGAGCAGGAACAGCGGGAGCCCGGCCACGTCCGCGGGTCCGGCCAGGTGAAAGGCGCCGCGGCCCCCTGCCCAGGCGAGGACGCGGGCGCCGCACGCCAGGAGGATGCCGGTGCCCAGCAGGCTGAGCTCGATCCCCTTCCAGATGTGGGCGTGCTTCCAGTGGGCCAGTTCGTGGGCCACGACCAGGTCCACCGCCCCCGGGTCGCTCTGCGCCACCAGGGTGTCGTACAGCACGATCCGCTTGGTGGCGCCGAGACCCGTGAAGTAGGCGTTTCCCTTGCGCGTGCGGCGGCTGGCGTCGGTCGTGTAGACCTCGTCCACCGGGATCCCGGCCCGCTCCGCGAGGCGGAGGACGCGCTGGCGGAGCGTGGGATCCTCCACGGGGCGGATGGTGTTGAAGAGCGGATCGATCACCACGGGGGCCAGCGCCACGAGCAGGATCGTGAGCGCAGCCGAAAGAATCCACGCCGGCGCGACCCAGTGGCCCGGGTAGCGGCGCCAGAGCAGGACCAGGACCGACCCTGCGGGCACGCCCAGGGCGAGGGAGACCAGGATGGCCTTGAGCCGGTCGAAGAGCCAGGCACCGGCCGTCTGCGTCGAGAGGCCGAAGGCGTGCTCGCGGACGAAGCCCGCGTAGTAGCCGAGCGGAAGCAGGAGGAGTTCCGAGAGCAAGATCAGGGAGGCCACATACAGCGCCACGGCCACCGCGGGATGGGCCGGCGCCAGGCGCACGGCCAGGCTCCGCAGGGCGGCCGAGGCGGGCGTGGCGACCAGGAGGGCCAGGAACGCGAGCCGGAGGACCGTTCCGCCGAGGAAGAGCCAGTAACGCCCCTGCATGTAGGCCTGCCCGCGCGCCACGTCCTCGGGCGTGAAGTGCTTCGTGATCTCGGCCGGCAGCGCTGCGGCCCCTGCCCAGGCCGAACCGCCAGCCATCGTTACGCCTGCCGCCAGCAGGAGAGCGACCAGCGCCGGGGCGAGCGGTCGCCATGTGCGGGGGAAAAAAGAATCTGTCATCGCGGCTCGTGGCTCCAGGCTCGCCGCGCTCAGTCGCGGCGCATCTCCAGGAACTGGCCGTCCAGGCCCACCGTGATGCGCGCGCGCACGCCGTTCTGCTCGTAGGCGTACAGGGCGATGCGGCCGGCTGACGCGTTCAGGACCGGCGCGGGCGCCTGGACGAAGTAGTCGCCCTCCTCTTTCCAGAACCGGTAGCGCTCCGGCAAGAGGAACACCGGCCGCAGGTTGGTTCCATTCACGTTCACGGCGAACAGGCCGGGCGGGACAGGATCCCCGCGCTCGTCCACGTCCCGGTAGAAGTACACCTCGCCCTGGGCCTCGTTCGGCACGGGATAGGAGCCCGCCGCCAGGACGGTGCGCGTGCGGCCGTCGGGCGAGAACCGCTCGATCCGCTCGATGGTGCGGTCCATGGTCTGGTCCTTGATGGGGCGCTCCGAGTCCATCTGACAGATGAACCAGTCGCCGCGGCTCGACCAGACGGGGTGACCCTCGATGGAGCCCAGCCAGCGCGTCCGCCGCCAGTCTTCCTGGACCACCCAGAGTTCCCGCGAAACCGCTCCCTCCGCGGTGGGCCGCAAGTTCACGATCAGGAGCGGGTTCCCGCGTGGGGAGCGGTACTCCTCGCGCGCCACCGCCGCGAGATCGGTCCGGACGAAGCCCACCCCCTCTTCGCCAACGCGGATTCGCACCCACAGGTCCCCCCGCTCGTCGAACACGTACAGGGGATTGCCGGACCGCCGCCCGAGGATCTCGTAGGTCTCTCCGGGGTTCGCGGTCTTGACGGGCTTCGCGGAGGCGCGCGGCCGCTCCCGGATGATCGTGTCCTTGCCGAGCACCAAGACCTCGGTCGTGCCGGCCGCCAGGGGGCATGGGAAAAGCAGGGCGAGAAGCAACAGCCAGAGGATGGTGCGGTACCGGATAGCCTTCACCCTGCGATCTCTTCGCGCAGCGAGCGCATGAGCGGTGTCTCTTGCAGAGTAGCGATGTGACAGCGACGTCCGGAGCGAGGCTAGGATGGCGGAAAGATCCCCGAAAGTCAATCCCGCACACGGGAGCGGTCCGACGATTCGGCACTTGGGCGACCCGGGGCATCCTGAATCAGTGGAGTTGTGGAGCTGTGAATTGGTGAGGGCCGCTGCCCCCGCGAGCCGCGTGATGGCCGAATCACCCAAGCGCCCGGCTGCCATGTGTCAGCGAAGGCCGACGAGGGCGCGGAAACCTGCCTCGTCCAGCCTGGGGATCCCGAGGCGCTGGGCGTCCGCGTACTTCCCGCCGGGATCCGTGCCGACCACCACGTAGTCCGTCTTCTTGCTGACCGAGCCTGCCACGCGCCCCCCCAGGCGCTGGATGGCCTCTTTCACCTCGTCGCGGGTCATGGAGTCGAGGCCGCCGGTGAGGACGAAGGTCTTCCCGAGCAGTGGCTTCGGTCCGGCCGAGGCCTCTTCGATCATGCGCACGCCGGCTTTCGCCAACGCGGTGATGAGGCGGCGGTTCTCCTCCTGCTGGAAGAAGAGGGCGACGCTGGTCGCGATGCGGGGTCCGACCCCGCGGACGGCGCCGAGCGCTTCCTCGCTGGCCGCCACGAGCTTGTTCATGCTGCCGAACTCCATGGCCAGGAGGCGGGCCACGTTCTCACCCACGTACCGGATGCCGAGCGCGAACAGGACGCGGGATAGGCCGCGGGCCTGGCTCCCCTGGATGGCGGTGTAGAGGTTCATGGCCGATTTCTCGGCCAGCCGCGTGAGCTCTGCCAATTGCTCGATGGTGAGCGCGTAGAGATCGGCGAAGTGGCGAACGAGGCCGCGGTCCACGAGCTGCTCCACCACGGCCTCGCCGAGATGCTCGATGTCCATGGCGCGGCGGCTGCCGTAGTGGAGGAGGGACTCCTTCAGGCGGGCGGGGCATTCCGAGTTGGTGCAGCGCGCCACCACCTCGCCCTCCGGCCGGAAGGCGGCCGACCGGCAGACGGGGCAGGTTGCGGGGAAGCGGAAGGGCGCCGCGTCCGCCGGGCGCTTCTCCGCCACCACGCGCAGGATGTGCGGGATCACGTCCCCCGCCCGCTCCACGACCACCGTGTCCCCCGCGCGCACGTCCAGCCGCTCGATCTCGTCCGCGTTGTGGAGGGTCGCGCGCCCGATGGTGGCGCCGGCGATCTCCACCGGGTCCAGGATGGCCGTGGGGGTGAGCGCCCCCGTCCGGCCCACGCTCACCTCGATTTGCCGTACGATGGTGGTCGCCTGCTGGGCGGGGAACTTGTAGGCGACGGCCCAGCGCGGGTGGTGGGTGGTGGAGCCCAGCCGCCGCTGCTGGTCGAGCGCGTCCACCTTGATCACGACCCCGTCGGCGTCATAGCCCAGCGCGGCCCGATCACGCTCCAGGTCAGCCACGGTGCGCAGAACGGCCTCGATGTCGGCGCAGGGGGAGGTGCGGGGGTTAATCTTGAAGCCGGCCTCGGCCAGGGACTGCATGGCCTCGGAGTGGGCGGTGAAGGGGTTCGGCCGGGCGTCGGTCACGCTGTAGACGAAGATGTCTAGGGGGCGGGTGGCCGTGATGCGCGAGTCCTTCTGCCGCAGGGACCCGGCCGCCGCGTTGCGCGGGTTGGCGAACGGCTCATCCCCCTCCGCCTCCAGCCGCCGGTTGAGCCGCTCGAAGGTTTCGCGGCCCAAGAACACCTCGCCCCGCACCTCCAGGACGTCGAGATCGGTCAGGGGGCCCTCCAGCCTGAGCGGGATGCTGCGCACTGTCTTCAGGTTCGCCGTGACGTCCTCGCCCATCCGGCCGTCGCCCCGGGTGGCACCTCGGACGAAGCGGCCCCGCTCGTACAGCAGGGCGACGCCCAGGCCGTCCACCTTGGGCTCGCAGACGTAGCGGAAGGTCTCGCCGGGCAGGGCGCGCCGAAGGCGCGCCTCGAATTCGCGGATCTCCTCGGCGTTGTAGGCGTTGTCCAGGCTGAGCATGGCCACGCGGTGCTCCACCGAGGCGAAGCCCTCCGCCACGGCACCGCCGACCCGCTGGGTGGGGGAGTCGGGGGTGACGAGCTCGGGGTGCGCGGCCTCGAGCGCCTTCAGTTCATTGAAGAGGCGATCGTACTCGGCGTCGCCGATCTCCGGCCGGTCCAGCGCGTAGTAGCGGTAGTTGTGGTGGTGGAGCAGCGTGCGCAGCTCCTCGGCACGGGCGGCGGGCGACTTCTTCGCGGCCATGCGTCTCTCCTCTGGTTGCCTTGTACCAGAATGCGGGTGCCTTGACAAGGGCACAGGAATAGGACGGAATAGGGGACGTAGCACGGTTATCACGGTTATTGCTTGCCCTGCCCTTGGGGCGGTGCTAGGCTCCCCTTCGTGCCGCGCGGACCGCGCCTCGATGCATCCGGCGCCCTCCACCATGTGATGGTCCGGGGGCTGGATCGGCAGGTCATCTTCCGGGACGACGCCGATCGGACGGATTTCCTTGCCCGACTCGCCGACGTCGTCGGCGCAACGGGGCTCACCGTGCTGGCATGGGTACTGCTCCCGAATCACACCCACCTCCTCGTCCGCACGGGACCGCGTCCCTTGGTGCGTGCGATGCGCTGCCTCCTCACCGGGTATGCGGGGGCCTTCAACCGGCGCCACCGGCGGAGCGGCCACCTCTTCCAGAATCGCTACAAGTCCATCCTCGTCGAGGAGGAGCCGTACCTCCTCGAGCTGGTCCGGTACATCCACTTGAATCCACTTCGGGCTGGCCTTGTCGCTGACATGGCGGAACTCGAGCGGTTCCCCTGGGCGGGCCACAGTGCGGTAGTGGGCAAGGTGCCTCGACCTTGGCAGGCTGTGGCCGAGGTGCTGGGCCGGTTCGGGAAGAGGAGCCGCGAAGCGCGCCGCCTCTATTGCGAGTTCGTGGCCGCGGGCGCCTCGATGGGACGGCGCCCCGAACTGCAAGGCGGGGGATTGGTTCGAAGCGCCGGGGGATGGAAGAACGTCGCGAGCCTCCGGCGCGGGCGGGAGGCCTGGGCGGCCGACGAGCGGGTCCTGGGGAGTGGGGGGTTTGTGGAGGAGGTCCTTCGCCTAGTGGCCGTCGAAGAGAAATCGGCAACCCGCGCCGGTACACTCGCCGCCCTACCGAGTATTCTTGCCCGGTGTGCCCACGCATTTGGGCTTGAGCCTGCGGGACTCGTATCTGGTAGCCGTCGCCGGGTGGTGGTCCATGCCCGGACCATTGCGGCATGCCTGGCGGTACGCGATGTTGGCCTGCCGATCAAGGAGGTCGCGCATGCTCTGGGAGTGTCCGCGACCGTGGTGCGGGAGGGGGTGCCGCGCGGCGAGCAGTTGATGGCGCTGCATGGCCTGACGCGCGATGCTTTGCTGAGAGGGGCGGCAAGCCGAGAATAACCGTGATAACCGTGCTACGTCCCCTACGGTCGCTTCACCGTCCCCGAGGAGATCGCCGCGATCGCCTATCAGAACAAGGCCGTGCTGTACAACATCCTCTTCCGCGCGACCGCGGAGACCTTACGCACCATCGCCGCCGATCCCAAGCATCTCGGCGCCGAGCTCGGCTTCATTGCCGTGCTCCGCACGTGGGGACAGACCCTGTGCCACCACCCCCACGTCCACTGCGTGGTGCCGGGCGGGGCGCTGGCCTTGGACGGGACCCGGCGGATCGCCTGCCGGCCGGGATTCTTCCTCCCCGTGCGCGTGCTCTCCCGCCTCTTCCGGCGCCCGTTCCTCGCGCAGCTGCAGGCCGCGTTCGCGACCGGCCAGCTCCACTTCGTCGCTGCGCTCGAGGCCCTCCGGGACCCCGACGCCTTCGCGCAGGCTCTGGCGCCCCTCCGCCAGGCCGAGTGGGTGGTCTACGCCAAGCCCCCGTTCGGTGGGCCGGAGCAGGTCCTCGACTACCTGGGCCGGTACACCCACCGCGTCGCCATCGCCAACAACCGTTTGTTGAACATCGACGATGGTCAGGTCCGCTTCCGCTGGAAGGACTACCGGCATCACGACCGCCAGAAGACGATGACGCTGGACGCCGCCGAATTCATCCGGCGCTTCCTGCTCCATGTCCTCCCCGATGGGTTCCACCGCATCCGCCACTACGGCTTTCTCGGCAACCGCGTCCGCGTGACGAAGCTGGCCCGTTGCCGGCACTTGCTGGGCGTGTGCACGCCCGTCTTCCCGCCGCCCACCCCTCGCCGCGACTACCGGGACGTCTACGAGGCGCTCACCGGGGTCTCCCTGCGCGCGTGTCCGGTCCGTCAGCACGGTCAGATGGTGTGGGTCGCAACGCTGCCCCCGGCCGGTCGCGCGCCGCCCCGCGGAGGGACCCGATGACACGACGCACCGTCACACCATGGCACCCTGCCGGCGCTGGACTCTTCCCGCGCAATCGGAGCGGGTTGTCCTGCGCATGCTTCGACGCCGCCCAGCGCCCGCATTGGGAGACTTCGCCCACGGGTTCCCCGACCGTCGTCGCACGCGGATCACCCCACACAATCACCAAGACGGGCACGTTACGCCGTCGCGACCGCGCTGCACGACCAGTCTCCCCTCCCTGTCCCGCATTCAATCTCCATAGCGCCGCCCCTGAGCCGCGGTTTTGTCCAACGGATCTCTAGCCCACCGGTCGCGGTCCGGGGGTTTCCCTCCGTTCCCGGGCTGTTCGCCGCGACCGCTGGCCTAAGAATCCTCTGCAATGCGCCGACGCTCGCGGCCTTCGGCTCGCTCGCTGCCGGCGCATCGGGGCGGCGGCTTAGGAACGCCGCGTGATGGGGCCGCTCGCTCGGCCCAGCACGCGGCTGGAGCCGATACGCGCGTCGGTAAGCCCACTTGCCTCCGCGCCTGCGGCTCAGCCGCCGCCCTCTTAGACCGTGCTCCAATACTACGGGAATATGAAGTGGAGGTGCCGACGTCCAGCATCATTACCCCGGCGTTGATCGGCATTGTCAGCACTCTCATCACCCTGGTGCTCACCCCACGCCTTCACCACCACTTTTGGGGCTATCAGCGGATGAGCGAACTTCGTCTCGGGGTCTTCAAGCAAGTAAACGATCTCGCAGCTGAGTTCCTGAACAACTACCTCAACGACCAAGAGTATCGCCCCTCCGACGATTTCTTCAGGGTCATGCTGGTCGCCACAGCGAACGTAAAGATTCTCTTTTCTCAGCGCGCCGTTGACCGATTCAAACAGGTCGAACCGATGATCGGCCCGAACCTCGGTCCCACTGGCAGAGGGTCTGTCGACGCGTTCGTCGAGACGCTCGACGCTGCCCTGCGAGCCCTGTACTCGGAGGCGGTCGCAGCGACGTTGTTCCAAAGAAAGCAGTGCGGCCTTCGTGGCCCGGTATGCGCCGCGCCGGCGGGGTCGGCCCGGAAGTAACCGAGCGACCGTGCACACTCAACGGGTTACGGCCCAAATGGTGTCCGGTACCTTTTTACGAGTCGGGCGGCGAGTCGAGGAAACCGCAGAGCAGGCGATGCGTGGGAAGGAAGCGGAGGAGGAGCCCGGGTTCAGGATCGAGCCTCTGGGGTGGGCTCAGCCTGCCCGGAGTGCTCTCTAACCTCAGGATGCTTCACCGGAGGCGGGTTGTAGCCGACGACGGATCCGGCGCGGATGCGGGCGAGGTACGGAGACAGGGTTGTCCCCGGCAGCGTGCGGACGCCATCCTCGATCAGCATCGGACCGATCCCGGTTCCCGCCCCGATAATGCAGTTCCGGCCGATCTCGACCAGTCCGTAGCGAAACTTTCCCGCCCCCCCGTAGGCGTGCACGGTGACGCGGGAATAGGCGCCGATCAGCGTATGGTCGCCGATGAAGATCAGCTCCGGGCGAAAGTGGTCCAGCCAGGCGAGCTGCATGATCTCGACATTGCGCCCGACATGCACCCCCATCAGCCGATACAGGCGATTCTTCAGGGGGGTTCCCTTCATCACGAAGGTGAGAGCCACCAGCGCCATCAGGAGGATTCGGCGGCCCAGCGGAAGATTGATGGTGCGCCAGTTGACGGCGTTCTTCTCCTCGGGCGCGCCCAGCCCCGAGATCGTGTAGTGGCGGCCGACGGGGGTCAGGTACGCGTTAAGATTTTTCCTGCCCTCCGGCGTATCCGGGTTGAGCGCCGCGACCGGCGTGGTCCTCCCGTTCGCGGCCTTGCTGATGCAGATCGTGCGCCCCTTCCGCCTGCCTCGCTTGATCGCCCGACGAATCACGTCCTCGGTCACCGCGCGCATGACGACCTGGGGGGTGATGGCATCCTGTGATCTCATCGTCGCCTTCCGCTGTCGGCCAATGGGGGATGGGTTCCTCGGCCCTTTGCCTCGATGGAAAGCCAGGATCCGGGGACGTCTTGCTCGCGATGGCGCGCTGGAGAGGAGCAGCGGGTTCACACTGCTCAGGCCCGTTCCCGTAAGACGGCCGAGTCTGCACCTGCTGTCGATGGGTGAGCCGATGATAGCCGGTCAGGTGCTGGGATGCCACAGGAGATGCCAACGGCACGGAGGAGACGTTGCGCCATAAATGAGATGTCTCCGGCTGGCCAAGATATTTCACTTTTAACGCAACGCCTCTCTCCGGGCGGGGGGGACTAGCGGGAAGCCGTGGCGAGCAGGGTGCGGATCTCCAGTGGCTGGCCTTTCGATTCGTCGCGCACGAGGCTGAGGGCGCCCTGGTCGCATTTGTCGGTGCAGACGCCGCAGCCCATGCAGGCGGCGGCCTCCACGGCGGCGATGCCGGCGGAGAGCGACAGGGCATCGAATTGGCAGTAGGTCTCGCAGTCTCCGCAGCCGATACATCGATCGGGATCCACGCGGGAGACGTAGCCGGAGGAGGCCAGCATGGGGGTGCCGTTCTTCCGGGCCTGCATGGCTCCGCAGCAGCAGGCGCAGCAGTTGCAGATGGCGTAGAAGCGGTGCAGCATGGCGTTCTTGAAGAAGGCGTGGTGGACGTGGCCGCGCGCGTCTTCGGCTGTGAGGATTGCGACGGCTTCTGCGGGGGTGATCCAGCGGGCGCGGCGCGGCTGGTGTTCGACCACGAAGCCGGCAAACGGCTCGCCGATGACCAGGCAGACACCGAGCGGCAGGCAGGGGTTCGGGCGGGAAGCGCGGCAGGGGCACTCCAGGGCGACGATGTGGTCGGGGTTCTGCAGGATGATGTCCCGGGCCTGGCGGTAGGGGATGACGTGCTCCAGGTTGGGGAGGGCGATCGGCTCATTGACCTGGACCAAGTGTGTGGCCGATTCGAGGGGGACGACCTTGCCGTGGTAGGTTTCGGCACGAGAGGAGCGCCCGGCTGCCGCCTGTGGAGCGCCGGGCTGCGGCTTGCCGTCCGTCCCGCGGCGGAATCTGCGCGCGAGCCAGCCGACGAAGGGGCCGAGCTTCTTCGCGAGCGGGTGCTCGCCGGTGCCGATGCCGATATACAGGTAGGGCCAGCGGCCATAGACGTAGGCGTGGAGGAAGTCGAAGAGGGAGTAGCCCGGGGTGCGCCGGGCTTCGCGGAAGAAGCGGCGGGTGGAGGGCTTGATGAGGCGAGGGTGATGGCTCATGGTGCCGACTCTCTCGAGGCTTGCCTGGCCGCCATTCTCTTCAGACGCGTTCCCTCCTGGATTCACCCTATCACCTCAGCCGTCCTCAGCACAAGCGAGAGGGGGCTTCTCCTGGAAGAGGTCTCGCCTTCACCCAGGCGGCCTGCGCGCGCTCCATCGAGAAGCGGGATTACGGCTTCACGGCGCAGTACTGCGAGGCGGACGCCAGGGCGCTGGCCAAGCAGAATTGCGAGGGCCGCGCCTACACGGCGGCCATGTCCTCCGAGTTCGCGCCCATCTGCCAGCGCTTTGCGTCCCGTCCCGCCGGTCGCTCCTACACGGCGCAGCCCCGACAATCCGGCGTCCCGCCGGCACAGGCCGGGACCCCGGCCCAAGCGCCCAACGTGACGGACACGGTCAAGGAGGGTGCGGACCTGCTGAAGAAGTTCCTGAAGTGGTGAGACGGGCCACGGGGTGTGCGCTCGCGCTGCTCTGGCTGGCCGTCCTCTGCACGGCCGCGGGCGCGCAGAACGCCTTCCCCACTGTCGCCTCCGCCTACCTCGTCAAGGTCCAGGGCCAAACGGTCTGGGCGGGCGGGGCGGACAAACGGCTCGCGCCGGCCAGCCTGACCAAGATCATGACCGCGCTGCTTACCCTGGAAGCCTACCGGCCCGACGCCGTCGTCAAAGTCAGCCGGGCCGCCGCCGCGGAGACCGCCTCGCGGTTGGGGCTCAGGGCCGGCGATCGCATGACGGGCGGTTCCCGGGGGCGATCGGGGTGAAGTCCGGCTACACAAAGAACGCGGGGAATTGCCTCGTGGCGCTCGCCGAACGGGGCGGCATCCGAGTCCTGCTCGTCTTCCTCAATGCACCCAACCGCTGGTGGGATGCGCACGGGCTTCTGGAGCGGGCCTTCGCGCTGGCTGCCGAGCAACGTGGCGCGTAACGGATCCGCAGCGCTCGCGCTCCTCGTCGGCGCGGTCGTCGCGGCCTATCTTTGCGCCTGTTGGGGCGCCTTCCAGTTCGACGACTACAACATCATCGTCCACAACATTGCGGTGCAATCCTTCCCGGCGTATCTCGCCTCCATGCCCGGCATCCGGCCGATCCTGAAGCTCTCCTACACCCTCAACTGGACCTCGGGCCTGGGCCTCTTCGGCTTTCACCTGTTCAATCTGCTGTGCCACGCCGCCAGCGCGGCCTGTGTGTATTTCCTCTGCCGCAAGTGGATCGACTCGCGCGGCCACGGTGGGGAGTGGGCCCGGCCAATCGCGCTGACCGCGGCGCTCCTCTTCGCCCTGCATCCGGCCCAGACGGAAGCGGTCACCTATGTCTCCGGCCGTTCGGTTTCGCTGATGAGTCTGTTCTACCTCTGCGCCCTGCTGGCCCATGCTCGCGGCGAAGAGCGCGGGGCCTCCCTCTGGCGGGATGGCCTCTCGCCCCTGCTGTTCGTCGCCGCGCTGCTCGTGAAGGAGACGGCCTGGACGCTGCCGTTCGCGCTGCTGCTGTGGGACGTCGGGGCGAGGCGGGCGAGCTGGCGCGAACGGCTGCGCCGGCTCCGCGCGCACTGGGCCGTGCTCGGTCTGGCCGCGGCGGCGATGCTCGCCACCCCCGGCTACCGGCGCCTGCTCGTCGGGAGTCTCGTGACGCGCACCCTCAAGGAGAACCTGCTCACCCAGGTCGGGGGGCAGTTCTACCTGCTCACGCAGCCGCTCTTGCTGTTGCAGGTCAATATCGATCCGGACTTGCCGGCCCACACGGGCCTCAGCCTGGGACTCGCCCTGAAAGCGGCGGCGCTCCTGGCGCTGGTCCTCGCCGGCTGCTTCCAGCTCCGCCGCCGCCCCTGGCTTGGCGTGGGATTGCTCTGGACCTTCCTGCACCTGTTGCCGACCAACTCCATCCTGCCCCGCCTCGACGTGGCCAACGATCGGCAACTCTACCTGGCGATGATCGGCCCCGCCGTCATCCTGGCGGCCACGATCTGGTGCAGGTTGCCCCGGCGGGCGGCCGCGGTCGCGGCGCTGGTCCTCGCCCTCGGGCTGGGCACCGCGACGCTCGAACGGAATGCCGACTATCGGACGGAGGTGGCGCTCTGGCAGGCGACCGTGCGGGACTCCCCGAACAAGGCCCGCGCCTGGAACAACCTCGGATATGTCTACCAGCTCGCGGGGGACGTGGCGGCGGCCCGGCGGGCCTACGGTCGCGCCCTCGCGCTGGACCCCACCCACATCAAGGCGCGCTTCAATGCCGCCTCGCTCCCCCCGCCCGCCGAGACGAGAGAAAGCCGCGAGCCGAGGGCGGGAGGTCGTCCAGTCGATTTGAGATAGCCGTGAATAGGGTACGCGACCTTGAGGCCGGCCTACATCTTGGAGGCAAAGCAGATCGTGTAGCCTAGTGTCGGAGGGGTGTTCGCACTACCGGCTGGCTCTCTGGGCTCCGCAAGCAGGATCTCCGGCGCCTGGAAGAGTTCTTTCACCATCGCGGCGGAAATGCGCTACGCCCTGCCTGCGGATCTATGACGTGCCCTGTCACTGGATCGTGGCCTTTCCGATGACGCTCGTCCGGACCGTCTTGGTTCCACTGACTCCTTGCACCGTGGCATCGAGCGAGGCGGCGCTATCGGCCAAGAACCCCTGGGGGTTGAAGGCGATGACCCTTCCGGTCGTCACGGTCACGCCTCGGAAATTGCTCGGGAGGTTATTCCAGTCGGTCAGCACATCCGCGGTCGTGGAGCGAGTCTGCGAGAGTGCAGGCCAGGACGATCCGGCCCGCATCTCGACCCGGTACATGTTTGCCTTGGTGGTATCGGTGAGATCGGCCCCCGTGGGATTCTGCGCCACCCCGGAGCTGTTGAAGATGATGATCCGCGTCGGGTATCCGCGGCTAAAGGACGTGTGATGCGTCAATCGGATGTCCTCAGTTAACTGACGCGAGGCACCGTCGGCCCCCGTCCGCTGGATCCCGCCGATGAGGCCCGGCATACCAATAGTCGCCAGGACACCCACGATACTGACCACGGTGGACAACTCGATGAGGGTGAACCCTTTCGGCGACCTGCTGCATCTCAACCACCTTGCCATGCTGTTCATCGCTCTACCTCGTGCATACTTTGAAAATTTAGCCACCTGCCTCCGCGACCCATTCGACTTGTTAGCCACTATTGGAGCAAGGACCGCGCCAACCAATAATCTCAGTCAGGCCTCGCCGAACCGTAGGAATTCATTCAGTTGTCTCCTGGCGTGGACCACGGCCAGCGGCCACTATGGCGCATCACTCCTGCCTAGACTGCAGAATTGTCAGGGAGAGGGTACCGGGAAACTTGGTGAGGGGGATGGCGACCAGGGGGAGGAGCTGCGCGAGAACGTAGGGGCGGAGATCGCCACGGCCAACTTGCTCGGTGGCGTGCCAGTAGAGGACACTGCCGGTCCCCGCGGCGATCAGTGGGGGGAGCGCGAACAGGCCGATCCGGGCCCTGCTTGACACCGCCACCCCGTTGTTGATAGGTTGCTTCCCGCCTGGCCTGGTGCCTGAGGCGGCGCCGCTGTCCCGCGGGATCCGTCTTCCTCGGGGCGCTGAGTCTCAAGGGAGGGAATCGCTCACGATGCAAGCTCCCTCCCGTGCCGCATCCTCGATGCGCTTTCCGCTGCGTCCCGTCGGAGAACGCGGCATCCAGATCGCCGTGATCGAAAAGCCTGGAAGGAGGAGAGTCATGTTCAAGCTGAGCCCCCGTGTCGTCGCCTTTACCTTGATCGCGCTCGCCGCCTGGATGCTGACAGATTACAGTGACAGCGCCGCCGGTCAGGTTCAAGCGCCAGCCGCCCCCCATCTCAAGCCGGTGTACGGTGGGACCCTGACCATCGTCATGCCCTTCGCGACCCAGGTGGACACCAACTCCGTGCTGCAGGTGAACCTGGACGAGGCGGGCCTCTACTTCCACGATGGCCTCTTCGATTGGGGGCCCGACGGGAGGGCGAGGCCGATGCTGGTCAAGCAGAAGCTGGTCTCTTCCGACGGCCTCACGGTGACCTGGAAGCTCCAGCCGAACGTCAAGTTCCACGATGGCACGCCCTTCAACGCCGCCGCCGTGAAATGGAACCTGGAGCGCAAGATCCAGAAGAAGCAGTCTCCCTACGACCTGCTCCCCTTCAAGACCGTGGAGGTGGTGGACGAGCTCACCGCCCGCGTGAAGCTGGACCGGCCCTATGCGGCCCTGGACGGCGTCCTGGCCAACCGGAGCTTCTCCATGTACAGCCCCACCTTCGCCCAGAAGGTGGGCGACGATGGGCTCAAGACCCAGCAGTCGGGGGCAGGCCCCTTCATCCTGACCTCTTTCGTTCCGAACGAGGGGCTCCGGCTGAAGAAGAACCCGAACTACTGGCAGAAGGGATTGCCCTACCCGGATGAGGTCTACATCCGGATCGTCAACGATCCCAACACCCGGGCCACCATGCTGGCCGCGGGGGATGCGGACGTGGCCCTCCTCCTCTCCAGCCCGGACATCGAGCGATTCAAGCAGACGAAGGGGATCCGGGTGCTGGAGGGACAAGGGTCCCAGCAGTACTACATCACGCTGAACACCCGGCGGCCGGGGCTGAACGACAAGCGGGTGCGCCAGGCGTTCAACTACGCCGTGGACAAGGAAGGCATCGTCAAGAACGTCTACCTGGGGGGTGCCAGGGTTTCCCAGGCCATGTTCGCCACGCCGTCGCTGGAGGGCTTCTCGCCTGCCGGCGCCTACCCCTACGATCCGGAGAAGGCCAAGGCGCTCCTGGACGAGGCCGGCTGGAAGATGGGTCCCGGCGGGGCCCGGGAGAAGGACGGCAAGAAGCTCACCGTGGACATGTGGACGAGGAAGGGCAGCACCCCCGGCGACTACGAGATCTCCGAACTGGTGCAGGGGATGTTGAAGGCCGTGGGGGTGGACTGCAAGCTGACCCTGCTGGAGCCCGCGACGTTCAACCCCCGGGTCAGCATGCCGCCCGAGAAGGCCGAGTACGACATGGTGTCCATGGGCTTCAACGCGCCCACGGGCAACGTGGACTACGTGCTCAACATGCTGTACAGCAGCAAGGCCTTCCCTCCCAGGTACTACAACCGGGCCTACTACGTGAACCCGGAGGTGGACCAGCTGATCGAGAAGGCCAACCACACCCTCAAGCGGGATGAGCAGTACAAGCTCTACGCCCAGGTGATCAAGCTGGTGCACGAGGAGGCCCCCATCATCCAACTCGTCGATCTGACCCAACAGGTGGCCTACCGCGACAGCGTCCACGGTATCTACCTGGCCGGTCCGGCGAACAATTATCCCGCCCAGTTCGCATGGAAGGAGAAGAAGTAATGGCGGGCCGGCTCGCCGGGAGGGGCCGACCGATGCTGGCCCCTGGAAAGAACGGGTAGGCATGGCCCGCTATATCGGGAAACGGGTTCTCATCAGCGTCCCGATCCTGCTGCTGGTGGTCACCCTGGTGTTCCTGGCCTTCCAACTGATTCCCGGCGATCCGGCGCGGATGTATGTCGGGGTGGATGCATCGCAGGAAGCGGTGGAGCGGGTGCGCCATGACCTGGGGCTGGATCAGCCGGTCCTGGTGCAGTACGTGAACTACATGACGCGGCTGGCTCGGGGGGATCTGGGCAAGTCCATCTACACCCGGCGGCCGGTCACCCTGGAGCTGGCGCCCCGCTTCTGGAACACGTTTCAGCTCTCGCTGGCGGCGATCATCTTCGCCACCATCGTCGGCGTGGTGCTGGGAACCCTGGCCACCGTCAAGCATGGCACCGGCTGGGATCACCTGCTCACCGTGCTGTCGCTCTTCGGCATCTCCATGCCGGTCTTCTGGCTGGGCCTCCTGCTCACCTACCTCTTCAGCGTGCAGTGGCACCTCTTACCCAGCGCGGGGAACGAGAGCTGGCGGCACTTCCTGATGCCCACCTTCTGTCTCTCCGCCTTCTCCCTGGCCTTCATCACCCGCATGACGCGGTCGGCGCTGCTCGAGGTGATGGCCCAGGACTACGTGCGGACCGCCCTGGCCAAGGGGGTCCGGGAGGCGGTAGTGGTGGGCTGGCACGCCCTGCGGAACGCCATGCTGCCGGTGGTCACCGTGGTGGGCCTGCGCTTCGGCTACATGCTGGGGGGTGCCGTGGTGACCGAAGAGGTGTTTGCCTGGCCCGGCCTGGGGCGACTCCTGGTGACCGCCGTGGGTCAGCGGGACATCCCACTGGTTCAGGGTGCCCTGCTGCTCTTCGGGGCCAGCTTCGTCCTGGTGAATCTGTTGGTGGACCTCTTGTATGGGGTCCTGGACCCGCGCATCCGCCACCGCTGAGGAGCGAAGTCCGGATGAAGCTGCTGCGTCGCCTCCCGCGCATCGTATGGGCCTTCGCGCGCGACTACAAGCTGGGGGCCGTGGGTGGGGCCCTGGTGCTGCTTTTCCTGGCGGTCGCCCTGCTGGCGCCCCAACTGGCGCCCTACGATCCGGACACGATCAGCCTCCGCGAGTCGCTGGCGGGGCCCAGCCCCCGGCACCTGCTGGGACAGGACAACCAGGGGAGGGATCTGCTGAGCCGGATCATCTTCGGCGCGCGCATGTCCCTGTACATCTCGATGTCGGCCATCGGCATGGGGGCGCTCTTCGGCGTGGTGCTGGGGATGCTGGCGGCCTACTACCGGCGGCTGGACATGCCGATCATGCGGCTGATGGACGTGGTGCTGGCCTTTCCGGGCATCATCGTGGCGCTGACCACCATCGCCATCCTGGGGCGGAGCGTGAACAACGTGGTGATCGCCATCGGCGTCTACCACATTCCCCAGTTCGCGCGATTGGTCCACGGCCTCACCCTGTCGATCAAGGAGACGATCTTCGTGGAGGGGGCCGTGGCCTCGGGGGAGTCCGACTGCTCCATCCTCACCCGCTACATCCTGCCCAACTGCCTGGCGCCCATCATCGTGCAGACCAGCCTGCTGATCCCCGGCGCCATCATGACGGCCGCCACCCTGAGCTTTCTGGGGCTGGGCGTCCCTCCGCCCACGGCCGAGTGGGGCTCCATGCTGCAGAACAGCCTGCAGTGGGCGCAGATGGCCCCCCACGTGATGATCATGCCGGGGCTGGCCCTGATGCTGGCGGTCTTCGGCTTCAACGTCCTGGGGGACGAGCTGCGGGACGCCATGGATCCTCGACTGAAGAAGAGGTAGGGGATGGGAGCGCTGCTCGAAGTCAGGAATCTCCGGACCCACTTCTTCAGCCGGGCGGGCGTGGTGCGGGCCGTGGACGACGTGAGCTTCAGCCTGGGGCGGGGGGAGATCCTCGGCCTGGTGGGGGAGAGCGGCTGCGGGAAGTCGGTGAGCTCCCTCTCCATCATGCGGCTGGTGGACCGGCCGGGACGGATCGTCGCCGGGGAGATCCTGTTCGAGGAGCGGGATCTGCTCCAGCTCGCCAAGGAAGAGATGCGGAGGCTGCGGGGCAGCCGACTGGCGATGATCTTCCAGGAGCCCACCTCCTCCATGAATCCGGTGTTCACCACCGGCAGCCAGATCGCCGAGGCCATCCTGGTGCACGAGCGGGTGAGCCGGAAGGCGGCCCGGGAGCGCGTGCTGCGGCTGATGCAGCTGGTGGGCATCCCGGATCCCGAGCGACGCTTCCGTCAGTTCCCTCACCAGTTCAGCGGGGGCATGCTCCAGCGGATGATGGTGGCCATGGCCCTGGCCTGCAACCCGAGCGTCCTGATCGCCGACGAGCCGGTCACCGCCCTGGACGTGACCATCCAGGCCCAGATCCTGGACCTGATCAAGGAGCTGCGCGACCGGACCGGCGCCTCCATCCTGCTGATCACCCACGACATGGGGGTGGTGGCGGAGACCTGCGATCGGGTGGCGGTGATGTATCTGGGCAAGATCGTGGAGACGGCAGCTCTGGAGCCCCTCTTCGAGGCGCCTAGGCACCCCTACACCGTGGGGCTGTTCGCCTCCATCCCGCGGCTGGAGGAGACCGTCGAGTGGCTCCAGCCGATCCCGGGGACGGTGCCCAGCCCTCTCGACTTGCCGGCCGGCTGCCGCTTCCGCAACCGCTGCCCGCATGCCCTGCCGATCTGTGCCGAGGCGGAGCCTCCCACGCTGGAGGTCGCTCCCGGGCACCGGGTTGCCTGCTTCCTGTACGAGGCGGGGGGCCGGGCATGAGCGAGCGGCTGCTGGAGATCCGAGGCCTGGTCAAGCACTTCGCCGTCGAGGGGACCCGGGAAATGGTCCACGCCGTGGACGGGGTCGACCTCGGCGTGATGAAGGGCGAGACGCTGGGGCTGGTCGGGGAGTCGGGCTGCGGCAAGACCACGGTGGGCCGTCTGGTGCTGCGGCTGCTGGATCCGACGGCGGGCGAACTGCTGCTGGACGGGCATGACCTGGTGCGGCTTCCCAGAAAGGAGTTGCGGCGCCTGCGCTCCCGCATGCAGATCGTCTTCCAGGATCCCTTCTCCTCCCTGAACCCCCGCATGACCGTGCAGACCCTGCTCACGCGACCCATGGAGATCCACCTGACCCTCTCCGCGGTCGCCCGGCAGGCCCGCCTGGAGGAGTTGCTGGAGAAGGTGGGGCTACGGGGGGAGCATCGGAGCCGGTACCCTCACGAGTTCAGCGGCGGGCAGCGCCAGCGGATCGCCATCGCCAGGGCGCTCAGCGTGAACCCCGATTTCATTGTGCTCGACGAGCCCACCTCGGCCCTGGACGTCTCGGTGCAGGCCCAGATCCTCAACCTGCTGAAGCAGCTGCAGCGGGACCACGGGCTGACCTACCTCTTCATCTCCCACAACCTCTCCGTGGTGCGGCACATGAGCGACCGCATCGCGGTGATGTACCTGGGCCAGCTGGTGGAGGTGGCCAGTCGCGACGCCCTGTTCACCGCGCCCCTGCACCCGTACACCCGGGCGCTCATCTCCGCCATCCCCGCCCTGACTCCCCGGGGCCGGCGGGAGCGGATCCGGCTCACGGGGGACGTGCCCAGCGCCATCCGGGTGCCCTCGGGCTGCCGCTTCCACACCCGCTGTCCCTTTGCCAGCGATCGCTGCCGCAGCGAGGCGCCGTCTCTGCGGCAGGTGGCCGTGGGCGGGGAGGCTCATCAGGTGAGCTGCCACCTCGTCCCATAGATCGTAAGAGGAGAACGTCGAGGATGCTTCGCCGAGCCGACGTCGCGCCTCTGGGAAAGGGCAGGGTGCTGTATCTTTCCGGCAGCCCCTACGAGCAGGGCAGGCAACTGGGCCAGGGAGCCGCGGATCTGATCCGGGAAAACCTTCAACGGACACGAACCCAGCGGCAGGAGGTGCTCTCCGGCCTCGACCGGACCGACTACGACGCCATCACCCGCCGAAACGAGGCGTGGGTCTCCCGCGAGTTCCCGGAGCTGCTGGAGGAGATCGCCGGCATCGCCGAAGGCGCCGAGGTGGACCACCTGGAGCTGCTCAGCATGAACCTGAACCCGCAGCTCTCCTACATCTACTCGACGGTGATGGAATGCACGCAGGTCCTGGCCATGCGATCGGCGACGATTGACGGCAAGACCTACGTGGGGAAGACCCGGGACCTCCAGAGGGGACCGACGCGCCAGGTGGTGCTGCACCGCCGGCACGCGGATGGCGGGTTCACCAACGAGCTCACGCCGGCCGGCCGGATGACCGTCCTGGACGGCATTAACGAACACGGTCTCTCCTTGACCTGCAGCGGCCAGTGGTCGCCCCGCGTCCGGGTGGACGTGTCACGGGCGGACTCCGCCTGGTTGCTGCTGAATCTACAGCCAGTGCTCCGACATGCCCGCTCGACCGACGAGGCCGTCCGCATGATCAAGGACCAGCCGCGGGCCAGCGGCATGATCGTCCTGGCGGCCGACGAGTCCAAGGCGATAGCGCTGGAGGTGACGGATCGCGAGGTGCGGGCGTTCGAGCCGGAGAACGATCTCTTGGTGCGCACCAACCACTTCTGCTCGCCGGATTTCCAGCATCTCATGCCCACGTTCGAGGAGTACCGCAGCACCTATGATCGGCATGCCCGGGCCGGCCAGATCCTGCGGGAGCGGTGCGGCCGGATCGGCATGCACGACATCCTGCGAATCCTGAGCGACCATGCGGAGCCGCCGGTGGAGAGCATCTGCCGGCACGGTGGCGACGGGAAATCTCAGACCTACGCGGCGACCATCATCTGTCCCCAGGATCGCACCATGTGGGTGATGATCGGCAACCCCTGCGAGGGGATCCAGGCCGTGGGCCGTCCGGGGGAGTAGCTCACGACTATCCGCGGACGTGTCCGCGAATAGTCGTGGGAATGACCATTGGTCATTCGAGAAGCAGATCTGACGGCGGCTTTCATGAATATCCAGAGTAGGATTGTGGGGCCTGCGACGAAAGGAGTGACCACCGATGGCCGATGATCTTGTCGAACGCTTCCGAACCATTCCGCCCGCCACCATCGGCCACCTCCTGGCCGAGGGGTTCGTTCATACCGCCATCCGCCCCATCTTCGGCCCCGTCAGCTTCGTGGGCCGCGCCGTCACCGCGAAAATGCCCCGGGGCGACAGCGCCCTCACCAGACCCGCCATCCGCGCCCTCCAGCCAGGGAGCGTCCTGGTGATCGCGCAGGAGGGGGACACCCAGGTGGCCAACTGGGGGGAGATGACCTCCCTGGCGGCCAAGCTGCGCGGGGCGGCCGGCGTCATCATCGACGGGTCGGTCACCGACGTGGTGGAGATCCGTCAGCAGGGAATGCCCACCTTCGCCCGCGCCATTTCGGCACGGGTGGGGCGCCGGTTGGGGCTGCCGGGTGGCGCCATCAACGAGCCGGTGGAGTGCGGCGGCGTCCTGGTTCGCCCGGGCAATCTGGTGGTCGCCGACGACAACGGCATCGTGATCATGTCTCCCCAGGTCGCGGAGGAGATCTACCCCGCGGTATGTAAAGCCGAGGATCGCTCGCCCCTCGTGCGGCAGTGGCTCCAGAAGGGCGGGGACCTGGCAGAGGTCTCCGGCAAGGACCCCGCCGAGATTGAGGCCATGCTCCGCGAGCGGGGCTGGCTCGGGTGAAAGCTCGAGAGCTGGGAACTTGCTTTCGGATCTTTGCCGCTCGGCTGAGCTCGCGACGAAGCCTTCATCGAACAGCCTGAGGTGATCGAGAAGATCCTGACTCACCTCCCTGCCTGTGCCGAAGGCAGACAGGGGCCTCTGGCCCGCCCAGGCCCACAGTCTGCCCGCACAATCCATTGCCGCGTAATCAGTTCACCATGGCTCCGCCGCGGTCGGCCGCCGGGCCTGGTGCCGCCGTTGGTTTCGGGGTCCGCCCGGCGGCGATCCGGGGCCGATCTGAGCCACCCTATCTTTCCCCCTTGACGCCCGCGTCCGGTCCGCCCGATACTCCATCCCGATCCAAGGGCGCGGTATGAGCGCTGGGGAAGCTGGCCTGGGGTGGTTGGGCTGGGTCCCGGCGGGGCTTGTGGCGCGGCCGACGGCCCGATCGGCGCGCGGCCCCCCAGAAGCAAATTCATTTGTTTCCAGAGTGTGCCCATGAACGGGTAATACTCTATATGGATGAGAAAGGTCTTACGGATACTTTACTTGAGATAAGGAGGTAGCCATGAAGGTAATCAAGATAGCCCAGGTAGCAAGAGAGCCCCAGGTAAACCCACTGTTTACCGGCCCGGTCACCATGCAGCCGATTGTAGGCACAGAGCTGAGCAGGAACTTCCTCATAAGGCAGGTAAACTTCGGCCGGGGGGTAAAGAACAAGTTCCACAGCCACAGCATTGAACAGGTACTCATTGTTACCGAGGGCAAGGGTATTGTAGCTACGGACAAGGAAGAGATAACCGTCGGCCCGGGGGATGTCATCTTCATTCCGGCGGGGGAGAAACACTGGCATGGGGCTGCTAAAGGCGCCACCTTCTCCCATGTCTATGTCATGTCGCCGGACAGTAAGACGACGCAGCTTGAGGATTAGAATTTGCCCTTTAGCTTCTCATAAGAGGGCATCGGCCTGGGGCTCGCATTCACCAAACGCGTGGTCGAGGAGCACGGCGGACGGGTGGGCTTCGAGAGTCGAGAAGGGCAGGGCAGTACCGTGTGCATTCTCTTGCCGCGCCCGCAGGAGCAGGTGGCCTAGCCATGGCCGTGGTGCTGGTGGTGGATGACGAGCCCTTGCAGTGCGACATCCTGAAGACCATCCTGGATGCCGAGAAGCACGAGACCTACACCGCGACCTCCGGTGCCGAGGCCATGAAACTCTCCGGGCGCGTGCTGCCGGACGTGATCCTTACGGATCTCAAGATGCAGGGCATGGATGGCATCGAGCTGCTGGAGCGCATCCCTGAGGAGCCCTTCAAGCCCTCCATCATCATCATGACTGCCCACGGCACCATTTCTTCCGCCGTGGAGGCAGTGAAAAAAGGGGCCTGTGATTACCTTACCAAGCCCCTGCAAAAGGAATCGCTGCTGCTCACGGTGCGTCGGGCCGCAGAGCGCACGCGCCTCTTGAAAGAGAACCTTCGACTCACCTCGGGCTCTGGCCCGCCCAGGCCCACAGCCCGCCCGCACAATCCATTGCCGCGTAATCAGTTCACCATGGGACCGCCGCGGTCGGCCGCCGGGACCGGTGCCGCCGTTGGTTTCGGAGTCCGCCCGGCGGCGATCCGGGGCCGATCTGCGCCACCCTATCTTTCCCCCTTTACTAAGGGACGTTGCATTATAGGTGGAATTCCGTTATCCTCCCGCCATGCCCCGTGGTCCCCGCCTCGATGCGCCCGGCACCCTGCACCATGTGATGGTGCGGGGAATTGAGCGGACAGCCATCTTTCGCGACGACGCCGACCGGGCAGACTTCGTCGGTCGCCTCGCCCGCGTGGCGGAGCAGGGGGCCCTCACGGTCTGCGCCTGGGCGCTCCTCCCGAACCATGCGCACCTCCTCGTCCGCACCGGGAGCCGGCCCCTCGCCCGGAGCATGCGGTCGCTCTTGACCGGGTACGCCGGGGCCTTCAATCGCCGCCATCGCCGTGTCGGCCACCTCTTCCAGAACCGCTACAAGTCGATCGTGGTGGAGGAGGAACCCTACCTCCTGGAACTCGTCCGCTACCTGCACCTGAATCCCCTCCGGGCCAAGGTCGTGGCGGACCGCCGGGCCCTCGATCGGTATCCGTGGACCGGGCACAGCGCGCTCCTCGGCGCGGTCCCCCGCCCGTGGCAGGAGACCGCGACGATCCTCGCCCAGTTCGGCCCCACGCCCGCCGCCGCCCGCCGGGCCTACCGGGCCTTCCTGGGGGCCGGCATCCCCCAGGGCCGCCGCCCCGAACTTCAGGGCGGCGGCTTGGTCCGCAGCCTGGGGGGCTGGGCGGCCGTGGCCGCGGTGCGCCGGGGCCGGGAGGCGTACATGGCGGATGAGCGGATCCTCGGCACCGGCGCCTTCGTGGAAGCACTCCGCCGGGAAGTGGACATGCGGACCCGGGCGGAGGCACGCCTCTCGCGCCGGCGTGTGGACCTCCCCACTTTGGTCCAGCGCATGAGCCGGAGTCTGGGGGTGCCGCCCGATGCGCTCCTGGGCCGGAGCCGAGTGCCCGCCGCCGCCCAGGGCCGGCAGCTCTTGGCGTACGTCTGGGTCGAGTGCCTCGGGCGTCGGGCCAGCGACCTTGCCCAGGTCCTGGGCCAGACGCGCGGGAACGTCTCGGTGGCGGCCAAGCGCGGCGCCGCACTGGCCGCGCGCTGGACAGGGGCCATCGCGGAATGGTGCAAGTAGAATAATATGACGTGTAATGCAACGTCCCCTACTCCATCCTTGACAGCCGGAGGTGGGGTGCGGCAAGCTCTGGGCTGTCGTGGAGCCACCCGCGTGGGCCGTGGCGGATCGGCGCGGGGGTGCGGGGCCAGTCGCCGACGCCGGGGCGGGACCCAACCCCGGCGGCCCCGAAAGGCCAAAACAAAAGTCAAAAAAGCCCCAACGTCCCCCATTTCGTCCCCCATTTACATTCAGGCTGAGACGAGAGAATGCCACGGAGGGAGTCATGAGAGTCTGCAGGATCTATGGTGCGGAGGATCTGCGCGTGGAATCGGTCCCCCAACCGGAACCGGGAGCGGGCGAAGTACTCCTCACGCTGGGGGCGGGCGGGATTTGCGGCTCGGATCTGCACTACTTCCTGCACGGGCGCATCGGCAGCTTCGTGATTCGCGAGCCGTTGATTCCCGGCCATGAGATCTCCGGGACGGTGGCCAGGGTGGGTCCCGGCGTGACGCGGGTGAAGGAGGGGGACAAGGTGGCGATCAACCCCTCCCACGCGTGCGGGACGTGCCCGGCCTGCCGCGCCGGCCGCGAGAACCTGTGCCGCCAGATGCGCTTCCTGGGCAGCGCCAGCGTCTTTCCCCACGTCCAGGGGATGTTCCGCGAGTCCTTCATCATGGGCGAGCGGCAGTGCACGCCGGTCGCCTCGGGGGTCAGCTTGAGCGAGCTGGCCTTCGCGGAGCCGCTGTCGGTGGCGCTGCACGCCGTGAACCGGGCGGGGAACATCCTGGGCAAGAGCGTGCTGGTGACGGGGGCCGGCCCCATCGGGTGTCTCATCGTCATGGGGGCCCGGCTGGCCGGCGCCGCGTCCGTGACGGTGGCGGACATCGTGGACCGGACGCTCGAGGTCGCAAGGACGGTGGGCGCGGACCGCACGCTGCGCGTGGATCAGCTGCCGGGCGGGGCGGAGGCCCTGGCGGGCGTTGTGGGCGAGGCGGACGTCGCCTTCGAGGTCTCGGGCAGTCCGGCGGCCGTGGCCACTTGTCTCGCGACCGTCGCTCGAGGGGGGCGCATCGTGCAGGTCGGCACGCTGCCCGCGGAGGGGGTCCACCTGCTGGCGAATCAGGTCATGGCGCGGGAGATCGACTACGTGGGGACCTTCCGCTTCGGGGTGGAGTTCGACTGGTCAGTCCGCTATCTCACGGAGCGACGCGTGGACGTGACGCCGCTTCTCACCGCGCAGTATCCGCTGCAGGAGGCGGAGGCCGCCTTCCGTCTGGCGGCCGACAAGAGCCGCAGCCTCAAGGTGCAGCTCGTCGCCGGCTGAGGCGGCGGGCTGGCGCCTCCTCTCGCTCCGGACGGTGGGACTCAGCCGATGCGGAGGGAGCGCATGGAGATCGAGCCCAGCGTCACCTTGTCGGCGAAGAAGCGGACCTCGTCCCCTTCGTCTTGGAGCGCGAGGATGTAGAGCAGCGGCAGGAAGTGCTCGTTGGTCGGCACCGAGAGACGGGCCGCCTGGCCCAAGCGGTCGTAATGGACGATGGCCTCGTGATCCCCCGCCAGGATCAGCCGCCTGATGGCCTCGTCGAATTCCAGCGCCCAGTCATAGGACTGGTCCTGCCAGGCGATCCGCCCCAGGAGGGCGGGCATCCTGGTCCCGCCCCCCGCGGGCTCGGGCGCCCGGCCTGCCTGCGCGTCTTCGGGGCGGGACGCCGATCCGCCGCCGCGCTCTTGCGGGATCATCGCGTGCCTCGCTGTCGGGATCTGCCTACTTCGGCCGGCGCCAGATCATGAGGGAGTGCTCGCCCTCCTGCACGACCTCGCCCCGCTGGTTGATCATCTGGACGCCCTCCCAGATGATCGCCCGATCCGGCTTCGACTGGCTCTCGCGCAGCTTGGCGATGCGGATCTTCAGGTGGACGGTGTCCCCGAGGAAGATGGGGCCGGTGAACTTCCAGGTGTACCCCAGCGAGGCGACGTAGCGGGTCCCGGCGAAGTCCGGGATGCGCTTCTTCAGCCCCTCGATGATGCACATCCCCAGCATGCCGTGGGCGATGCGCGTCTTGTAGGCCGAGGATGTCTTGCACCACTCCTCGCTGGTGTGGATCTCGTCGTAGTCTCCCGACAGCATCGCGAACATCGTCACGTCCGCCTCGGTCATCGTCCGCGAGGGCGAGGTCCACTCCTGCCCCACCTGGAAGTCTTCGTAGTACGTGGCCATGACTGCGCCTCCACTCTGCTCTGTGCGGTTCGAGAACACTGCCCGGAGTGAAACAGGCGGACTCTAAACCCGCAATTCCCTGCTGTCAACGTCCGCCCGGGTATTGTGTCCGCCCGGGCATTGTCCGGTCCCGTTGCGGACCGCCGGGGCAGGCGGCCAAATGCCTTGACGGAGAGGGGCACAACGCTGAGAATGGAGCGCGATCGGATCCCAGAGTGGCGTGACATGACGCAAGGGTTTGCTCGAGAGGAGTTGGAATCATGAGTCTGCCGGAGTTCAGCCTGGTGGGGCAGATCGCCTTCGTGACCGGGGCGGGCCGGGGTCTGGGGCGCGCGGGGGCGCTGGCGTTTGCCGGGGCCGGCGCGCACCTCGTCCTGGTGAGCCGGACCAAGAGTCAGCTCGAGGAGACGGCGGCGCTGGTCGAGAAGCTCGGCCGGAAGGCCCTCGTGGCGACCGCCGATACCCGGAGCGGCGCCGAGGTCGAGGCGGCCGTGCGAGCCGCGGTGGACGCCTTCGGCCGGATCGACATCCTGTTCAACAACGCGGGCACCAACGTCCGCAAGAACGTGGTGGACATGCCGGACGAGGACTTCCACGCCATCATGGACACCAACGTGAAGGGCGCCTTCCTGGTGGCGCGCGCCGTGGCGCGACAGATGGTCGTCCAGCGGAGCGGGGCCATCATCAACATGTCCTCCATGTCCGCCGTATCCGCAGAACCCACGAAGGCTGTCTACGCCGCCAGCAAGGGGGCCATGGCGCTCCTCACCAGAGGGCTGGCGCTGGAACTGGCTCCATACGGCATCCGGGTAAACGCCATCGCGCCGGGCTATATGCTGACGTCGCTGGTCAAGGGCGGCCTCGACGCCGACCCCGCTCGCAAGCAGCGCGTGCTGGCCCGCATTCCGCTCGCGCGCCTGGGGGAGCCTGAGGAGATCGGAGGGGCCTTGGTGTTCCTGGCTTCGGACGCTTCTCGCTACATTACGGGAGCCAGCATCGCCATCGACGGGGGCTGGACGGCCTCCTAGGCGCTGTGACTCGTCGGTCGGAAGGAGTGGAAAGGGGCCGTGGGAGCCCTGCCTTCCCTGCCGACCTCCCCGGAGGCCTTTCCGTTTCAGAGGCCCGTCCCGGCGTCCGGGGCGGGCCGGCAAGGGACGCATGACGGCCTACAGTCGGTACCACATCCACACCGAGCCCTGCCCCAATCGCTTCCCTCATCCGAATCGGTTCCGCGTCAGGGTCGGCAGGCCGGGCCTGGCCCGCCACCTCATCCACGCCCTGATCCGCTACCGGGCGAACCTGCCCGTGGTCACCAGCCGTCCGTGCGTGTACGGGACGTTCTCCGGTCCGGTGGGCGGCTTCGCGCCGCGCCCCGAGTGCTGCGTGGGGTGCCTGCGCTGCATCATGGAGTATCCCGAATTCGTCGAGGTCCGCCCCAACCCCGAGCGGTTCTCCCTGGGCGACTCGTACTTCACGCCGGACAAGGTGGACACGGTCCTGCAAGAGGCGGCCACCGGCCAGGTTCCCGTCCGGGGGGCCGGCTACCGGGGGGCCTTCGGCGGGCCCGGCTGGGACGGGATGTGGACCGACATGTCCGAGATCGTCCGCCCCACCCGGGACGGGATCCACGGCCGCGAGTTCATCTCCACCGCGGTGGACCTGGGCGAGCGGCCGGCCTACCTCCGCTTCGACGCCGCGGGGGCCGTCCTGGGCCGGCTGCCGCAGCACCTGAGCCTCCCGATCCCCTTCCTCTTCGACGTGCCGCCGGCGTCGGCGGAGTCGCCGGTCCTGTACGAGACGCTGGCTCGGGCGGCGGGGGGGCTGGAGACGCTGGTCATCATGCCCTTACGGCGGCTGATCGAATTGCGCTCGCCGACCGCTTCATGCGTCCCGCTCGTCTCGCCGTCGGAGGTGAGAATGCTGGCGGATCTCCCGGCTGCGCCCCGGATGCTGGAGCTCACGGGGTGGGACGCGTCGGCCCACGCGACCCTCCGGGAGCGGTTCCCCGCGGCTGCGGTCTTCGTGCGGGTTCCCTCTGACGGCGACCTCGGTCCCCTGGTCGCGCGCGGCGTCCGCCTCTTCCACCTGACGGCGAGCTACCACGGGGACGCGGGCGGGAGCTTCGTGGGCGAGGTCCTCCGGAAGACCCACACCGCGTTGGTGCAGGCGGGACTGCGCGAGGAGTGTGTCCTCCTGGGCGGCGGAGGCATCATCACCGCGGCCGACGTTCCCAAGGCCATCATCTGCGGCCTGGACGCCGTGGCCCTGGACACGGCCGCCCTGGTGGCGCTGCAGGGCCGGTTCGAGGGGGAGGTCCTGGAGCGGGCCACGGCCCGCATCCGCCTGCCGCGGCTCGACCCGGCCTGGGGGGCGCAGCGTCTGTCAAACCTTGTCGCCGCCTGGCGCGACCAGCTCCTGGAGATCCTGGGAGCCATGGGGCTGCGCGAGGTGCGGCGCCTGCGGGGCGAGATCGGGCGGGCCATGTTCCAGGCCGAACTGGAGCGCGAGGCATTCGCCGGCATCGCCGGATTCGAGGGGTGAGATGAGCGCGCCAGGCCGCCAGCCGACCGTCCTCGAGCTGAACACGGAACGCCACACCACGGCGATCCGCGAGGGCCTGCGGCTCCGGCCCCGGATGGCCGAGCCCCCGCCCGCGCTGGGGGACCGGCGCTGGACCGCCGACCTCATCCTCGCCACCTGGCTCATGGCCGAGACCGGCCAGCCTCCCGACGGGCGCTGGGAGCATCGGGTCGGGGATTCCGGCGGCGGCTTCGACCGGCTCGGATTCCGCCTCCTGCCCGAGGCCGAATGGCTCCCGGCAGAGACGCCCATCGACCTCTCGATCCCGCTGAACCGCCGCCCCTACGACCCGCGGATCGAGATCCCCGTCCCGTGGTACGGCGCGGGGATGTCGTTCGGCTCGGTGAGCGAGCAGGTCATGCTGGCCCGCGCCATGACGGCCCGGGAGTGGAACACCTTCACCTGCACCGGCGAGGGGGGCTACCCGGACGCGCTGCGCCCCTACCACGATCACGTCATCACGCAGGTGGCCACGGGGATGTTCGGGGTGCGGGAGGAGACCATTCAGTTGGCGCGCGTGGTGGAGTTCAAGTACGCGCAGGGGGCGAAGCCCGGTCTGGGCGGACACCTCCTGGGGGACAAGACCACCGTGGCCGTGGCCAAGATGCGCGAGGCGGTCCCCTGGGTGAGCCTCTTCTCACCGTTCCCCTTCCACAGCGTCTACTCGGTGGAGGACCACCGGAAGCACGTGGACTGGATCAAGACGGTGAACCCCCGCGCCCTGGTCTCGGTGAAGGTCTCCACGCCGACGGACGTGGACATGGTGGCGGTGGGGAGCTACCACGCCGGCGCCCACATCCTGCAGATCGACGGCTCGTACGGCGGGACGGGGGCCGCGCCGGAGGTGGCCAAGAAGGACATTGCCATGCCGGTGGAGTACGCCATCCCCAAGGTGCACCGGTATCTCGCGGCGGAGGGGATCCGGGACGAGCTCACGGTCATCGCCAGCGGCGGGATCCGCAGCGCCCACGACGTGGCCAAGGCCATCGCCCTGGGGGCGGACGGGGTCGTCCTGGGGACGGTGGAGCTGGTGGTCCTGGGCTGCACCCGCTGCGCGAACTGCGAGCGGGGCCGCGGCTGCGCCTACGGCCTGACCACCACCGACCCGGAGCTCTCGCTCTTGATCGATCCGGCCTGGGCGGCGGAGCGGCTCGGCAACCTGTACACGGCCTTCCAGACCGAGCTGCGGAGTCTCCTGCGGCGCCTGGGCCTCACGAGCGTGCGTGCGCTCCGGGGCCGGACGGATCTCCTGACGTACCAGCAAAATGACGCATCGCGGCCGGCGGTCGGAGGGGCTCCATGCACGAGCCAGCAGTGATCGAGCGTCTGATCGCATCCCGCGCGGCGCTTTCCGGGGGGCGACCGGCGATCCCGCGGCGACCGGCCGAGGCCGAGGGGGGCTGCGGCGTCATCGGGCTCGCCTGCAGCGATCCCATCGCCGGCCGGCACCTCCTACGCGCGCTGGCCCAGATGAAGAACCGCGGCAACGGCAAGGGCGGGGGCGTGGCCCTGGTGGGTCTGCTGCCGCAGGAGTTCGGCGTGAGCGAGGCCACGTTGCGCGACGATTACCTACTCGCCATTGCCTACCTGGATCCCGCCGCCCGGGCCGCCGTGGAGCGAGCGCACGTGAGGCCGGCCTTCCAGGTGGACCATGTGGTGGAGTTTCCCCTGAAGGACGTCTCCGATCTCACGGTGCGGCCGCCGGAGGTGGTGGCCTACTTCGTGCGGGTCCGGCCGGAGGCGGCCCGCGCCTTCGCGGCCGAGCGGGGGCTGGCTCATCTCCCGGAGGCGGTCGCCGAGGACGAGCTGGTCTACCAGAACAGCTTCCGGCTGAACCAGGCCTGGTACAGCTCGGTGGGGGAGAAGCGGGCCTTCGTCCTCTCGCACGGCAAGGATCTCCTCGTCCTCAAGATGGTCGGGTACGGGGACGACGTGGTCCGGGCCTATGACTTGGGCGACGTCCACGCCCGGGTCTGGATCGGGCACCACCGTTACCCGACGAAGGGGCGCGTCTGGCACCCGGGGGGCGCGCACCCCTTCGTGGGGCTGCACGAGGCGCTGGTGCACAACGGGGACTTCGCCAACTACGCCTCGGTCTGCACCTACCTGGCGCAGCGGCAGATCCAGCCGCTGTTCCTCACCGACACCGAGGTGTCGGTCCTGATGTTCGACCTCCTGCAGCGGACCTACGGCTACCCCCTGGAGTACGTCATCGAGGCGCTGGCCCCCACCACCGAGCGGGACTTCGCCATGCTGCCGCCGGAGAAGCAGGAGCTCTACCGGATGCTCCAGACGGTGCACATGCACGGCTCGCCCGACGGCCCCTGGTTCTTCCTCATCGCCCAGTCGGCGGCAGGCGGTGACGGGCCGCGCGTGGCGCGCCTCATCGGCATCACGGACACCAGCATGCTGCGCCCGCAGGTCTTCGCCCTGCAGGACGGGGGACCCGGCCGGCCGGCCATCGGCTTCGCCGCCTCGGAGAAGCAGGCGATCGACGCCGCGCTGGAGAGCCTGGCGGCCGAGGATGACCGCTTCTGGCCGCGGGCGGACCGGGTCTGGAACGCGCGCGGCGGCAGCCACACCGACGGCGGCGCCTTCGCCTTCAGCGTGACGCGGGCGCCCTCGGGCGCGGCGCGGCTCGTCTGCACGGACAAGTTCGGCCGGGCGGTCCCGATCGAGGAGTCGGCGCGGCCGTACTCCCGTCCGGCCGCGGCCGCCCCGACCCCCGCCAACGCGGAGGCAGCGGGCGGCAGCGGGCCGGAGCTCTTCGCCCGCGCCGTGACCGCGCTGCCGCGCTGGACCTACGAGGAGCTGCTAGCCTTCCGCGACGCCCTCACGGCGCGGCTGGAGGCGGACGAGGCGCGGCTTCGGGTCCTGGACGCGCTCACCCTGCTGATCGACCGGCGCTATTCCACGGGAGGCCTCCGCCGCAGCTCGGTCCTCTCCCTCTTCGACGAGGGGCTGCGCGCGGTCTTCGACGCGATCCGGCGCGACCCCTCCGACGGGTTCGTCTTCCACGAGGAAGGCCGCGACCTGCCGACCTTACGCCGGGCGGACCAGGCCGTGGTGGTGGACGCCCGGGGCTTCCCCCCGGAAGGGCCGACCTCGCTGGCCCGGGAGCTGGTGCGCCTGGTCCAGGCCGGCTTTCGCCGGCTGGTCGTGGCCTGGGCCCAGGGCCACCGCTTCATCGGGGCGGGGCTGGGGCCGTCGAGCGGCGGCGTCGCGATCGACGTGTACGGCTCCTCCGGCGACTACCTGGCGTCGGGGATCGACGGGGCCGAGGTCACGGTCCACGGCAACGCGCAGGACCAGCTCGCGCAGATCATGAAGGCGGGGCGGCTGGTGGTCCACGGCGACGTCGGCCAGACCTTCATGTACGCCGCCAAGGGCGGGGAGGTGTTCGTCCTGGGCAACGCCGCGGGGCGGCCGCTCATCAACGCCGTGGGCAGCCCCCGGGTGGTCATCAACGGCACCTGCCTGGACTACCTGGCCGAGAGCTTCATGGCCGGCGACCTGATGCAAGGCGGCGGGTTCGTGATCCTGAACGGGGTGCGGTTCGGCCCCGACGGCCGCCTGCGGGAGCTCGACGCCCCGTACCCCGGCGGCAATCTCTTCTCGCTGGCCTCGGGGGGCGCCGTCTTCGTGCGGGACCCGCACGGGAAGGTCGGCGAGGACCAGCTGAACGGCGGCCAGTTCGGCCTGTTCGAGGCCGCGCACTGGGCGCTGATCCGGCCGCTCCTGGAAGAGAACGCGCGCCTCTTCGGCATCCCCGTTTCCGCCCTGCTCGAGGTCGAGGGGACGCCGCGCCCTCCCGAGGCGGTCTACCGCGTCGTGATTCCCGCCCGCGTGCGGGCGCTCCAGGCCGAGGAGGCCTGGGTGACGCACTGAGCGAGCGGCCGTCAGCCGTCAGCCATTAGAGTCATCGGTCAGCGAGCTCCTGAGTAAGCCCATGGGCCAATGGCTGCAGGCGGGATTTTCGCGTTGAACAGCTGGCATTACGAGGTACCAGCCCTGCGCATTGTTCACGTGTCCCGGAAGAGCGCAATTGCCCTGGGTAGGTGAGCGTAGAGTGTCTCCCCCGTCCACATGCCTCGGGGATTGTCGGGTGGCAGACATACTGGAGGCGGCTGCCGAGGGGCGGGGGCTTGCTCGTGGGGCGGCGATACGGTTGCTTGATCCATCGACGCCCTTGGGTCCTCTCTTGGAGGCAGCCGCCAGGCTGCGCGATCGGGGCAAGGGCAGGGTCATCACCTATTCCCGCAAGGTGTTCCTGCCGCTGACCAATCTCTG
>JBGPQZ010000001.1:0-36987 GCA_041489335.1 Methylomirabilia bacterium | reverse complement strand
GGTGGCAAGAAGGACTACCTCGAGATCTACTCGCACCACTACCAGGAAACGCCGGCAGGGCCCCAGGCGGGGCGGCGGCGGGGCGAGACGGCAAGCCCTCAGCAGTCCTCGGTGGAGGGAGTTGCCGCAGGCCTGAAGTAAGGGGCGACGGTATGGTCGGAGGGCAAGGTCAATGGAAAGGAGGTGAGGTCACGGGGAACTAGGCGTCCCCACCCGGTTTCCATGGATTCCGAAAGTAGGGGCCGCACTCGCCACGAAGAGATCGGTCGGCCACGGATCGAGGTATTGGCACTCGGCTTTTCTCAAGGGGGAGAATCATGTCGAAGCGATTCAGGAGCCTCACCACCCTCGTTGCCACGTTTCTCGCGTTGAGCCTTGTAGTCGCTGGCGGTGGCACGGCGCTCGCCGGGACGCCGTCGTTCCCGAAGATGGACATCAAGGCGGGCCATCAGGGCGCGCCGACGATGTCCTATACCCATGGCGTGGCGAAATTTGCGGAGCTGGTGAAGCAGCGAACCGGGGGCGCCGTGAACGTGCAGCTCTTCCCGGGAGGCCAATTGGGCGCCGAGAAGGACGTCACGGCGCAGGTCAAGAACAACATCATCCAGGTGGCCATCGTGACGCCGGGCCTCCTGGCCACCTACGCCGGCTGGGGACCCCTGGGGATCCTCAGCATGCCGTACGTGATCAAGGGGGCGACCGACGAGGAGCAGGCTCCCATTCTCACGAAGCTCACCCGTGGGTCCATCATGCAGGAAGTGAACGAGAAGGCCGCGACGTCCAGCAGCATTCGCGCCCTGGACCTGAGCTGGTGGTACGGCACCCGCAATCTGACCACCAAGACGAAGCAAGTGCTGAAGCCGGTTGACATGAAGGGGTTGAAGATCCGCACAGTGGAGGGCCCGATCAACACCGTGGCCATGCGCGCCCTGGGGGCCAGCGTGACGCCCATGGCGATCAACGAGCTCTACACCGCGCTGCAGATGGGGGTCGTGGAGGGCCAGGAGAACCCCCTCAACACCATCTATGCGCAGAAGTTCTACGAGGTCCAGAAGTACGTCTCCATGACCGGCCACATGACGCAGCACCTCGTGCTGTGCGTCAGCGAGACATTCTTCCAGCCCCTCTCCCCCGAGATGAAGGCGATGCTCATCAAGGCCGCCGAGGACGCGGGGGACTATCAGTCCGAGATGCAACTCAAGGCCAATAATCAGGCGATGCAGGACCTGAAGGCCAAGGGCATGACCGTGGCGACCGTCAACAAGGCCGAGTTCGCCGAAGCGACGAAGAACGCCTGGAAGGAGTTCGAAGGCCAGTTCGGGAAGGGCGTGTACGAAAAGATCGTGGACGCCCAGAAGTAAGATCGGTGCAGCCGGGGCGGGGCGGCGACGCCCTGCCCCGCTGTCTCAGGAGGTAGCGGGGATGCGATTCTACCTGGGGAAGATCGAGGAAATCGTTGCCGGCATCTTCATGGTGCTGATGTCCCTCTGCACCGTCGGCAACGTCATCGCGCGGTACGTCTTCAACAGCCCCATCGCCTGGGCGGAAGAGTTCGCCCGCTACGCCTTCGTCTGGGTGGTATTCCTGGGGGCGGTGGCCTGCACCAAGCAGAAGCGGCACATCATCATCGATGCGTTGATCGGCGTCCTCCCGCGCCGGATTCGTGGCGGCGTCCTGGTCTGCGCCGATCTCTTGATCATCGCACTCATGGTCTCGCTGATCTACTATGGGTGGGTGTTCACCACCATGTCCACCGAGCCGACGTCGATGATGGAAATTCCCCAGTACCTGATCTACGTGGCGGTCCCCCTGTCGGCCGCGTTGGTCCTCGTCTACACTGTGGGCGATATTCGACGGAACATCGCCCAGGCCGCGAGGAGAGGGGACGAATCATGATACTGTGGATGTTCGTCCTGATGCTCCTGTTCTTCGTCGTCGGGGTGCCCGTCGGCTGGTCCATGGCTCTGGCTGCCACCGTTTACATGGGCCTCACGACACCCATTCCCCTCCAGGCCATCGCCCAGCGGATCGTCGGGGGGGTAGACTCCTTTCCCCTCCTGGCCATCCCGTTTTTCATCCTGGCCGGTAACCTGATGAATACCGGCGGGATCACCGACAGGCTGGTCGCCTTCTCCAAGGTCCTCGTCGGGCACATCAAGGGAGGGCTCGCCCACGTGGTCGTGGTAACGAACATGATCATGGCCGGTATGTCGGGATCGGGGGTGGCCGACGCCGCCGGGAGCGGGTCCGTCCTCATCCCGGCCATGCACCGGGCGGGATACGGAATCCCCTTCGCCGCCGCCATCGTGGGTGCGGCGGGCACCATCGGACCGATCATCCCCCCCAGCATTCCCTTCGTGGTCTTCGGCTCCATGGCCAATGTGTCTATCGGCAGGCTCCTTCTGGCGGGAGCCGTCCCGGGAATCCTCATGGGGATCGCCCTGATGGTCTTCGCCTCCATCATCGCCAAGCGGCGAGAATATCCCAGCGATCGCAAGGCCACGTGGGGCGAGTTCGGCTGGGCCACGCTCCGCGCCCTTCCGCCGCTGGGGATGCCGATTATCATCCTGGGGGGAATCGTTGGCGGTGTGATGACCCCCACCGAGTCGGCCGCGGCCGGCGCGACCTACGCCTTCATCTTAGGGACGTTTGTGTACCGCGAGATCAAGTGGCGGGATCTTCCGAGGATCATCGAGGAATCCACGCTCGGCACGGCGGCCATCATGATCATCATGGCCGCGGCCTCCCCCTTCGCCTTCATGCTGACCATGGCGCAAGCCCCACAGATGGTGATGGGTTTCTTCCAGGCCTTGCAACTCTCGCAATGGCAGGTCCTGCTGGTGCTCAACATTACCGTGCTGATCCTGGGCTGCTTCCTCGAAGGCATGGCGCTCTTGATCATGGCGACCCCCGTCCTGATGCCTTTGATCGCCGCCGCCGCCATCGATCCCGTGCACTTCGGGGTCATCTTCGTCATCAATATCATGATCGGGACCGTGACGCCGCCGGTCGGTACCATCATGTATGTGGTGTGCGCCCTGGGAAGGATCTCGATCTCGCAATTCGCCCGCGAGATCTGGCCGTTCCTGATTGCGCTGGTCATCGCGCTTTTCCTCGTGACGTATGTTCCCTTCCTTTCCCTGTGGCTCCCCAATCTTCTCATGCCCACTCAATAGGAGAGGGGAAATCGGACCCGAGCGGCCCCTTGGGGTTTTCCCGACGGAAGTCGAGCAGGAGGACCAGGGGGCTTGTGGCCGCAGGGCGAGCAGCGCCACCGCCCTTCGTGGAGGCTTCCGCATGGACATCGTGGTGTGCATCAAGCAGATCATCGACCCGGAGATTGCCCCGGATCTCTTCCGACTGGACCCGGCGACCAAGCGCCAAGTCCGGGGGGGGCTGTCGCTGGTGATCAGTGCCTACGATCAGAACGCCCTGGAGGTGGCGCTCCAGTTGCGCGAGAAGGCGGGGGGAAAGATCACGGCGCTGACGGTCGGGGAGGGGGAGGCGCAGGGGGCCGTCAAGAGCGCGATGGGCATGGGGGTGGACGCCGGCGTTCTCGTTCACGATCCGGCGGCGGCGGGCTCCGACTCCTTCGGCATCGCCCGCGTGCTGGCAGCGGCGATCCGGAAGCTGGGGAAGGCGGACCTCATTCTGACCGGCTGCGTCTCCGGGGACATCGGGAGCAAGGTGATGGCCCCGCTTCTAGCGGAGGAGCTCAACTGGTCCTGCCTCACCTTCGTGAGCCGGATCGCGGCGTGCGACGGGGCCGTCCGGGCCCGGCGGCTCCTCCCGGACGGGTACGAGACCGTGGAGGCCCCCCTGCCGCTGGTCGCCGGCATCATCAGCGACGACAGCAACGTGCCGCGCTACTCCAAGCTGAAGGACATCATGGCGGCTGCCCGGAAGCCCGTGCCGAGCTGGAAGCTGGCGGATCTGGGCATCGACCCCTCTTGCGTGGGGCCCGCCGCCCACCGGCTAGTCCTCCGCGACGTGGTGATCCCGCAGCGGGACTCCCGCTGTGAGCTGATCGACGGGGAGACGCCGGAAGAGCAGGCCACTCGCCTCGCTGCGCGGCTCAGGGAAATGAAAATCTTTTGAGACATCTGCCCCTGCCGCGCATTGACATGCGGTAGCGCAGATTCGGGCAAGGAGAGGTCCCGATGGAAATCCTGGCGGTCGTGAAGGTGGATGGAAATGAGCTGGCACGAGACAGCTTGGAATTGCTCGCGGCGGGCCGGAGCCTGCGAGGAGCAGGGGGGCGCCTTACCGCCCTGCTCGGCGCGGGCTCGGACGCGCACGCCGACCTCCCCTTCCGCTACGGGGCGGACCGGGTGGCGCTGGGGCCGCAGGCCGCCCTGGCCGAGGCGGAGCCGGAGAGCCAGGTCGCGGTAGTCACCCAGGCCGCCCGGGAGCTCGCCGCGGCGGTCGTCCTCCTGCCGGACGACGCCCGGGGGCGCGAGGTGGCTCCGCGCGTCGCCCATCGGCTCCAGGCCGGCCTCGTCACGGAAGTGGTCGGGGCCGAGGCGACCGGGGGGGCGGTGACGTTCCAGCGCAATCTGTACGGCGGGCGCTGCCTGGCCGTCCTGGCGGCGGAGCGCTTCCCCGTGGTGGCCACGGTCAAGCCCCTCGCCTGGGAGTCCGCGCCGGAGCAGCCGGCCGGGGGCGGCGAGGTGGTGCGGCTGGAGGGCGGGGGGGAGCCCGCCGCGTCCCGCACGACGGTCGTGGAGCGGGTGGCCGAGGAGGTGCGAGGCGTCCGGCTGGAGAACGCCCGAGTGATCGTGAGCGGCGGGCGGGGACTCAAAGGGCCCGAGCCCTTCAAGCAGCTCGAGGAATTGGCTACCATGCTCAAGGGAGCGGTCGGGGCGACGCGTGCGGCCACCGATGCCGGGTGGGTATCCGTGACCCGGCAGGTCGGGCAGACCGGGAAGACCGTCAGACCGGATCTCTACGTCGCCGTGGGCATTTCCGGGGCCATCCAGCACCTGGCGGGGATGAGCGCGTCGAAGACCATCGTGGCCATCAACACCGATCCGGACGCGCCGATCTTCAAGGTGGCGCACCTCGGTGTGGTGGGCGACTTCAAGGCGGTCCTCCCACCGTTCGTCGCCAAGGTGCGGGAGTTGCTGGGAGAATGATTGCGCTGGCGCCGGCACGCGAGTTAAGGAGCAATGCTGTTCGCTTGAGCCATTGCCCGCTGAAATCCCCCCTCGCCCCCCTTTGGCAAAGGGGGGGATGGGGGGATTTGGGGGAACGGTGGCGTCGTGTGGTGCGGGAAAGTGAACCGCATTGAGCCGAGGAACTAGGGCATGCCCTTCCGGGAGCTGTACTGGAACATTCCGGCGCACTGGGTGATGTACCCCCTGTTTCTGCCATTCCTCGCCATGTGTCTCCACGGCTGCTACCGCCTCGGGCGGCTCATCTGGATGGGGCAACCCGAGGCCGGGGTCCCGCCGGTGGCGGTGCAGCTCCGGACCCTCCTGGCCGAGGCCGTCCTCCAGCGGCGCCTCCTCGCGGAGCGTGCGGCGGGCAGCATGCACCTGGCGATCTCGTGGGGATTCGGCATCCTGTTCATTGCCACCTGCCTGGTCGCGCTCCAGGACTATCTCGGGATCCCCACGCTCCACGGGGCATTCTATTTGTACTTCATGTCGCTGACCGTGGACCTGTTCGGCCTGGCGGCCACGGTCGGCGTCGGGTGGGCCCTGACACGACGCTATCTCTTTCGGCCCGAGCGTCTCTGGAAGCCTCGAGATAGAGAAGGGTATGCTGTATTTCTCTGGCTGCTCTTCGGGATCCTGGTGACGGGCTTCCTGGTGGAGGGCCTGCGGATCGCCGCCACCGCCGACCCGTGGGGAGGCTGGTCCCCCGGCGGCTGGCTGACCGCCAAGGCTATTGCCGGTCTGTCTGCCTCACAGCAGGTCCTCTGGCACCGGGTCGCCTGGTGGGGCCATGCCGTCCTGGCGTTCGCCTTCATCGGCCTATTACCGAGCACGCTGGCCCGGCACATCCTGGCGGGGGGCCTGAACCTCGCCCTGGCGCGCACCCGGCCGTCGGGCGTAGTGCAGCCGGTGGCCCTGGAAGAGGCGGAGCACTTCGGCGTGTCCGCCATCCAGGGCTTCCCGCGGAAGGATCTCCTGGATCTCCTCGCCTGCACGGAGTGCGGCCGCTGTCAAGACGCCTGTCCCGCCTGGCGGACGGGGAAGCCGCTCACCCCCAAGGGAATCGTTACCGACCTCCGCGACCACCTCATCGCCCACGCGGGCGGCAAGACGCCCGACCGGTCCCTGGTCGGCGGCACCGTGACCGAAGAAGCGCTCTGGGCCTGCACGACCTGCGGCGGATGTCATCAGGCCTGCCCGGTCCGCATCGAGCCCATCCCCAAGATCCTCGAGATGAGGCGTTACCTAGTGATGGAGGAAGCCCGGTTTCCCGAGACGATGCAGGCGGCGCTTCGCGGCCTGGAGAATCGTGGCCATCCCTATCAAGGGGCGGTGCCGAGCCGGACGGCCTGGGCCAAAGGGCTAGACCTCCCGCTGCTCGCCGAGAAAGGGCAGGCGGACTTCCTCTTCTGGGTCGGCTGCGCCGGGGCCTTCGACGAGCGGGCGCAGAAGGTGACGCAGGCAGTGGCCCGCCTCTTTCGGGCGGCGGGGCTCGATTTCGCCATCCTGGGGGAGGAGGAACGCTGCACGGGGGACGTGGCGCGGCGCATCGGCCACGAGTACCTCTTCCAGCTCCAGGCCCAGGGCAACGTGGAGACGCTGAACCGGTACGGGGTGAAGCGGATCGTGACGGCCTGTCCGCACTGCTACAACACACTCCGCCACGAGTACCCTCACTTCGGCGGCCGCTACGAGGTGCTGCACCACACGGCGCTCCTCGCCGACCTCCTAGCCCAGGACCGCCTGCCCCTCCGGGGCCGCCTGGAGGCGACGGTTGCCTACCACGACTCCTGCTACCTCGGCCGGCACAACGGTCTTTACGACGCGCCGCGGCAGGTGCTGGCGGCCATCCCGGGCCTCCACCCCCTCGAACTGGAGCGGCGCATGGAGCAGGGGTTCTGCTGCGGGGCGGGCGGCGGGATGATGTGGATGGAGGAGCGGGCGGGCACTCGGGTGAACGTCGAGCGCACGGCCGAGGTGTTGCGGGTGGGCCCGGGCATCGTGGCCTCGGCGTGCCCCTTCTGCCTCAGCATGTTCGAGGACGGCATCCGCTCCCAGGATGCGACGGAACGGCTCCAGGCGCACGACATTGCCGAGCTGTTGGTGCGGGCTCTGTGACAAGGAGATGCGGGCATGTCAACTCCCTACCTCACCGATGAGCGGAAACTGTTCCAGGAGAGCATCCACAAGTTCATGAAGGTCGAGTGCCCGCGGGAGTACGTGCGGGCGTGCGACGAGGAGAAACGCTACCCCGCCGAGCTGGTCAAGAAGATGGTGGAGCTGGGCTGGTGGTCGCTCACGCTGCCGGAGGCGTATGACGGCTATGGTGATTACCTCGACATGGTGATCTTCCTGGAGGCCGTGGCCTACTACAGCATCGCCCCGGCGCGCGACTGGAACCGGACGGTCAGCATGGTCGGCGGGACCATCAACCGGTTCGGGACGGCCGAACAGAAAGCGGAGATCCTGCCCAAAATCGCCCGGGGCGAAGTCTCCCTGGCCTTCGCCCTGAGCGAGGCGGAGGCGGGCTCGGACGCCGCCGCCGTGCGCACCACGGCCATCCTCAAGGACGATCACTTCGTCGTCAACGGCTCCAAGATGTGGATCACCGGCGCCCTGAACTCCGACTACATGCTGACCGTCGTCCGCACCGATCCCAAGTCCGAAAAGCACAAGGGGATGAGCCTTCTGTTGATCCCGCGCGATCTGCCCGGCGTCGAGATCCGCCCCACCGATCTCCTCGGCGGGCATGCCCTGCGGACGTGCGAGATCTACTTCGACGACGTGAAGGTACCCGTGGACCGGCTGGTGGGGGAGTTGCACAGCGGCTGGATCAACCTCATGCCGACGCTGACCAAGGAGCGGGCCGCCCTGGCCGCCATGTGTGTGGGAGCCGCCCAGGCCGCGGTGGACGACGCCGTGAAGTACGCCAAGGAGCGGGTGCAGTTCGGGCGCCCCATCGGGAAGTTCCAGGCCATTCAGCACAAGCTGGTGGACATGCAGATCGCGGTGGATGCGGCCCGGCTCCTGACCTACCAGGCCGGATACCTGCTCTCCCAGGGGGAGTTCGCCGACCGCGAGTGCAGCTCCGCCAAGGTGTTCGCCTCCGACGCCTACGTGCAGGTCGCCATCGAAGGAATCCAGGTCCTCGGCGGCTACGGCTATTCCATGGAATTCGACATGCAACGGCACTTCCGGGAGTCGAAGCTCTTCCAGATCTTCGGCGGCACCAACGAGATTCAGCGGCTGGTCATTGCCAGACAGTTGACCCTGTAGTGCGGTGGCAGCACGGAGGACTCCGGTGAACGAGACCAAACAGATCTTGGCCGGCATTCGCATCCTGGACATGTCCATCATGACGGCGGGGCCGTGCGGCACCCAGCTCCTGGGCGATCTCGGCGCCGACGTCATCAAGATCGAGCAGCCCGGCTCGGGAGACTATTCTCGGGGCCTGGGGTTCACGAAGATTGCCGGCATCAACACGCAGTTCCTCAGTCAGAACCGGAGCAAGCGGAGCCTGACGCTGAATCTGAATACCCCGGAGGGGCGGGAGGTCTTCTTCCGGCTGGCGCCCACGGCGGACGTGGCGGTGGAAAACTTCCGGCCCGGGACGGTGGCGAAACTGGGCGTGGACTACGACAGCCTAAAGCGCGTCAAGCCGGACATCATCTACATCTCCATCTCCGCCTTCGGGCAGACTGGCCCCTACAGCCTCTTGCCGGCCAATGATCCGGTCGTCCAGGCCATCGGCGGCCTGATGTCCATGACGGGCGAAGAGGGGGGAGGACCCGTGCGGGTCGGGAACCCGGCGCCCGATTTCGGCACCGGCGCGTTGGTGGCGACCGGAATCATGGCCGCCCTGCTTCATCGGCAGCGGACGGGGGAGGGGCAGAAGCTCGAACTGAGCCTGCTGGACACCACGCTCTTCTCCCTGGTGCCAATGGAGGGTGAGTTTTTCATGACCGGCAAGCTCCCCCCGCGCATGGGAAGCGCACGGAAGGACTTTGCACCAACCGGCTCGTTCGAGACGGCCGAGGGGAAGTGGATCTACCTCTCGGTCCTGTCCGAGGAGCCCTGGGCCGGCCTCTGCACGGCGCTGGAGCGGCCCGAGTGGCATACCGACCCCCGCTACCGGGACAATGCGGGTCGAGTGGCGCACCGGGCGGCGCTCGCCGGGGAGATCCGGGCGTGCCTCCGTCAGAAGCCGTTGGCCTACTGGATCGAGCGATTGGATGGCCACGAGGTGCCCTGGGGCCCGGTCCACACGGTGACGGAGGCCTTGCACGATCCCCAGACCCGCCACAACGGCATGCTCATTGACATGCAGCATCCGGTAGCGGGGAAGATCACGCTGATGGGCCATCCCGTCAAGTTCGAGAGGACGCCCGCCCAGTACCGACTGCCTCCCCCGGGGCTGGGCGAGCATGCGGAGGGCGTCCTGCGGGACGCTGGCTATACGGACGAACAGATTCGAACTCTGCGGGAACGCAAGGTGATCTAGCCGGAGGATTCGCCAGTTCTCGCGCGAGTTCATGGTACCAAATGACCAATTGGGATTTGGTCATTGCCCTTTGTGGAAGGGGTTGACGATGAATTCGAACAGTGAGAAGGGGCCGCTCCGCGGGTATCGCGTTCTCGAATGTTCTCCGTTGATGGCCGGCGCAATCTGCGGGATGCTGCTGGCGGACATGGGGGCGGACGTCATCAAGCTCGAGCCTCCGTCGGGGGATCCCTGGCGGACGATGGGCGAGGCCCGACTGGGGGGCGACTCGACCTTCTTCGTCTCCGCCAACCGGAACAAACGGAGCCTGACGCTGGACCTGGCGCACGACGAAAACCGGGCCGCCTTCTTCCGCTTGCTGTCTTCCGTGGACCTCTTCGTCGAGGGCCTCGGGCCCAAGACCACCCGCGCGCTGGGAATCGACTACGACGCCTGTCGAAGAGTCCGTGAGGACCTGGTGTACCTCTCTTTGTCCGGGTATGGGCAGACCGGTCCCTGCGCCGAGCGGCCGGCCGACGATCCCACGATCCAGGCCTATTCCGGGATGATGGCCCTGACCGGAGAATACCAGGGGCCGCCCATCTTGACGGGAAATCCCTCCGGCGATTTCGCCGGGGCGGCGGTCGGGGCCTACGCGGCCTGCGCGGCCCTCTTCCACCGGGAGCGCTCGGGGCAGGGGCAACACGTGGATGTGTCGCTCTTGAATGCCATGCTATACTCTCTCATCCCGCGGGAAGGTGAGATCCTGACGACGGGCCAGGAGCTGGAGCGCTATGGCACGGCCCATCCCTCGTTCGTTCCTTACGCCGCCTTCGAGGCCAAGGACGGGAAGCGGCTCTTCCTCTCCTGCTTCACGCCGAAGTTCTGGAGCAACCTCTGCCGGGTGCTCGAGCTGCCGGAGCTGGAGAAGGATCCGCGGTTCGCGACGAATCCCGACCGGGTGAAGAATCGGCGAGAACTCATCCCGCTCCTGGAAGAGCGGTTCAAGCAGAAGACGATGGCGGAGTGGCTGGAGAAGATCCAGGCGGCGGACGTGCCCTGCGGGCCGTTGAACGATCTGGCCATGGCCATGCAAGACCCCCAGGTCGTGCACAACCGGATGCTGGTCGAGATGGAGAGCCCGGCATACGGAGCCTTCCGCACCATGGCCCATCCGATTCGCTTCCTGGGCACGCCGGCACGGTACGAGTTGCCGCCGCCGGCGTTGGGACAGCACACGCGGCAGATTCTGAGTTCCGCGGGCTTCGGCCCTGCAGAGATAGAGCGCCTGGAGAGGAGTGACGCCATCTGATTTCTCGGAGCGGCTGTGCGGGAGGTGCTCACGGCCGGCATGGCCAAAAGGGACTGGCCGAGCAGGATGATGCCAGCATCGTCACCCTCTTTGAGGGCCTGACCGGGGTTTCGTGTCGGTCCCGACAATAACCCGCCGCTGGGGGGGTGGAATGGACGCACGACGGTACACGCGGCACGAGATCCGGGGGTACGTGGCGACGGTCTGGCTGGACAACCCTCCGCTGAACCTGATCCGGGAGGAGATGAAAGCCGAGCTCTTCGCAATCCTGGATGCCCTGGAAGCCGATGAGCGGGTGCGCGTCGTCATCCTCACCGGCGCAGGCGACAAGGCCTTCTGCGCCGGCCGGGATCTTCACCAGACCCGGTCCTGGCAGGAATCCGCCGAGCCGGACCTCGAGGCGGTCTGGGAGCGGGGGGATCGCCTGATCGATCGGCTCCTCTTCTATCCCAAGCTGACCGTCGCCGCCCTGAACGGCGTGACGCTGGGCGGGGGGTGCGAGCTCACGCTCCCCCTGGATCTGGTCATCGCCCAACGAGAGGTTCGAATGGGTCTCCCCGAGGCCAGCCGCGGCCTGTGGCCGGGTACCGGGGCCATGAAGCTCCTGCCCAAGAAGATCGGGTTGTTCCGCGCGCGGGAGATGGTATTCCTGGGGAAAATCCTGACCGCCGAGGAGGCCCAGGTGTGGGGGCTGGTCAATACTGTCACGGATCAGCCGGCGCTTGCCGCCGCCGTCGAGTTCGCCGAGGGCCTCACGCGCGTGTCGTTTCAGGCGATGATGCGGGGGAAGGAGATCATGAACCGGCACGAACGGTGGCCGGACTCCGAATCCCTGCAACACGAGCAGGCCGAGTTCGCCCGCCTGTTCACGTCCCCGGATGCCCGCGAGGGAGTGAAGGCCTTCTTCGAGAAGCGGGATCCTCGCTTCGAGTGGTAGAGCATGATCGGCCGCCCTGCGGTTGGGCAGGTGGAGCGGCGGTGAGAGGAAGATGAAGCCATCCGATTTCAGCGTCGAGCGAATCTCGGCGGATGTCCTGGTGGTGGGGGGCGGCATCGCGGCGGTGCGGGCGGCCCTGGCGGCGGCCGAGGCTGGCGCGCGGGTCCGCCTGGCCAGCAAGCGCCGGCTGCTGGAAGGAGGGGCGGCGGCGGTCGGCCGCTCCGAGATCATGGGGGTCGCCGCCGCACTGGGCGACGCCGAACCGCGGGACTGCCCGGAAATCCACTACCGCGACACGGTGGAGGCCGGGGGCGCCTTCTGCCGGCCGGACCTGGTGCGGATCCTCGTCGAGAACGTGCCGGCCGAGATCCGCTCACTCGTGGCCTGGGGGGTCCCCTTCGAGCAGCGGGACGGCAAGCTCCTCCAGAACAAGAGCGATTACGCCACCTATCCCCGCAACTGCCGGGCCGACGGCCGCACCGGGTACGAGATCCTGTCGGTGCTCTCGCAGCGGGCCAGGGCGGCGGGTATTGCCGTGGATGAGGAGGTCATGGTTGCCCGGCTCATCCGGTCCGCGGATGGCTCCCTGGGGGCCATCGGCGTCAGCACGAAGTCGGCGCGCGTCGTCCTGTATGAAACGAAAAATGTGGTGGCGGCGTGCGGCGGGGCCGGGTTCCTGTTCTCGCGCAACGTGGTCTCGCCGGAGATGAGCGGCGACGGGTACGCCTTTGCCCTCGAGGCCGGCGCGCGGCTCATCAACATGGAGTTCCTCCAGTTCGGCCCGGGCATCCTAACCGCCTGGCCGCTGGCCCTTTCCAAACCGTTCTACCGGATCGGACTGCGATTCGAGAATGCGCAGGGCGAGGACATTCTCGCCAAGCACCTGCCGCCGGGGGTCCCCGCGGAGCAGGTGCTGGCGGAGAAGGTGTTTCCCTTCAACGGAGAGGACAACTCCCGCTTTCTGGACCTCGCTATCTTCGAGGAGCAACGCGCCGGGCGTGAGGCGTGGCTTCGCCTGCCCAACACGGAGGAGCTTCTGCAGCGCGTTCCCCACACCTGTCGGCGCATCCTGGATGCGGGGTTGTCGCTGTCCGACCCACTGCCGGTGGGAATCGTCCTCCAGTGCTTCAATGGAGGCGTCTACATGGAGGACCAGGCCGGGCGGACCCGCGTGCCCGGGCTCTTCGTGGCGGGGGAGACGGCCGGTGGGCTGCGGGCGCCCACCCGCCCCGGCGGGAATTCCCTGGCGGAGACGTTGGTGTTCGGGAAGCGGACGGGGGAGGCGGCGGCGCGGGAAAGCCGGGAGAAGCCCCCGGCGCGCATCGAGGCCAACCAGGCGGACGCCTTCCTGAACGACCTCCTGCGACCGTACGCGGGTCGCGCGGGGAGGAGCCATCTCGCCATCCGCAGGGAGATCCACCGCACCGCCGAGACCTGTCTCTCCGTGCTTCGATCGGCGGGCGGCTTGGTGGAGGCGCAGGCACGCCTGCGGGCCCTGCAGGGGGAATTGGCGGACGACGCCGGGCCCGAAGGATACCCGGCCGACTACCTGACGACCCGCAACCTGGCGGTCGTCGGCGAGTTGGTGGCGGTGGCGGCCGCTCGGCGGGAGGAGACGCGGGGGACCCATTGCCGGCAGGAGTACGCCGGACGCCGTGCGGAAATGGAGTGTCCCTTCATGGTCGAGCAAGCGGGCGGCGGGCTGCGCGTGACCGCTGTCCGGATCTGAGAGGGAGGACAGGGATGGCAGAGCACTTGCTGCTGGAGAAGCGGGAGGAGATCGCAACCATCACCATCAACCGGCCGGAAGTTCGGAACGTCCTGACCGGGGAGATGTATCAAGGCCTCGCCCAGTATCTCTACGACCTGGATCAGGACGAGGATGTCTCCGTCATCGTCATCCGGGGAGCGGGCGAGAAGGCCTTCTGTGCCGGGTCGGACGTCAAGTATTTCATGGATAAGACGGTCCTGGAGCGTCAGAAACACTTCGCCATGGTGGCGGCCCTCATGCAGGCGCCGTCCCGGATCAGCAAGCCGGTCATCGCCGCGGTCCACGGCTATGCCTTCGGCGGGGGATGCGCCCTAGCGGCGGCCAGCGACCTGGCCATCGCCGCCGAGAGCGCCCTTCTCGGCCTGCCCGAGGTGGACATCGGGATCTTCCCCATGACCATCGCGCCGGTGATCATCCGCCGGGTGGGCGTCCACCGGGCCTTCGAACTTCTCATGCTGGGGGAGCGGGTCCCGGCCCTCCGCGCGGCGGAGATCGGCCTGATCAACAAGGCCGTTCCGGATGCGGAGTTCGAGGCGGAGGTCAGCCGCTGGGCGACCCGGCTCGCGGGCCTGACGCCGGTGGCGGTGCGAATGGGGAAGACGGCGTTCTACAACTGCCTGGACCTGGAACACCAGAAGGCCATCAGCTTCATGGGGAACATGATGACCATCAATGCCTCGTCGGAGGACTGCGCCGAGGGTATTGCGGCCTTCTTCGGCAAGCGGAAGCCGGTCTGGAGGGGACGCTGAAGCCGCGCGCGGGGCAGCGGTTGACCGGGGTGGACGTGCCGAAGTGCCGAAGCCGCGCCTGCGGGCCGTCAGGATGCTGCCCGAAACACGTCCTGGTAGCGCGTCCGCAGCACATGCTTTTCCACCTTGCCGAGGGCATTGCGGGGCAGGGCGTCCACGAGCAGTACGTGCTTCGGTACCTTGAAGGGGGCCAGCGCCCCCCTGAGCTGCTGGAGGATTTCCCCCTCGGCCAGCGCCCCGCCCCCGGGCTGGCGCTCGATGACGGCGAGGACCCCCTCGCCGAAGTCGGGGTGGGGAACCCCGATGACGGCGGATGCGGCGACGCCGGCTACCCGATCGATGGCGATCTCCACCTCCTTTGGGTAGACATTGTAGCCGCCGGAGATGATCAGGTCCGTCGCGCGCCCCACGATGGTGACGACGCCGTCCGCCGCCACGCGTCCGAGATCGCCCGTGATGAAGAAGCCGTCCGGGCGGAAGGCCGCCCGTGTGTCATCTGGCTTGCGCCAGTACCCCGCGAACATCTGCGCGGGGCGGACCTCGAGGCCCCCCACCTCGCCCGGTGGCTGCAGGCGGCCCGCCGCGTCCGCGACCCGCACCTCCACCCCCGGCACCGGGAAGCCGACGGTCCCGGGCCGGCGTTCTCCCTCCAGCGGATTGGCGGCGTTGGTGAGGGTCTCCGTCAGCCCCCAGCACTCCAGGATGGCGTGTCCCGTCCGTGCCCGGAAGGCCTGGAAGGTCTCTACCGAAAGCGGCGCGGACGCGGAGAGGAACAGGCGCACGGGCCGGCAGGCCTCCGCGTCCAGCGCAGGGCTGGCCAGCAGCCGCGTGTACATGGTGGGCACGCCCGTGAAGACCGTGCACCGCGGCAGGCACCGGATCGCGGTCTCCAGCTCGAAGCGGGGCAGGAAGAGCATCCCCGCGCCACTCGCCAGCACGCAGTGGAGCGAGAGGAAGAGGCCGTGGGTGTGGAAGATCGGCATGGCGTGCAGGAGAGTATCCTCCCATCGCCATCCCCACAGGTGGGTGAGCGTGTCGGCCTTCGCCCACAGGTGGCCATGGGTCAGCATGGCCCCCTTGGGGCGCCCCGTCGTCCCGGAGGTGTACAGCAGGGCGGCGACGTCGTGCGGGCTGACAGGCACGTCGGGATAGTCAGGCTCCAGCGAGCCGAGCCCCTCCGGGAAGGATCCCCGGCCGGCCGCATCCAGCGTCAGCACGTGGGGAATCCCTTGCCGCGCGGCCAGTTCGGCCATCACTGGGACCGCCTGCGGCCGGCAGACGACGGCCCGGGGGTCGGCGTCGGCCAACAAGGACGCGACCTCCGCCGCTTGGTAGGCGGTGTTGAGCGGGACATAGATGACCCCGGCCCGCAGACAGGCGAGATAGAGGACGACCGCCTCGGGGGTCTTGTCAATCTGGGTGACCAGCCGATCGCCCGGACGGAGACCGAGTTGGGTCAGCCGCCGGGCGAAGCGCCCGCTCGCCTGCTCCAGCTCTACATACGTGTAGCGACGTCCGTCCTCGCAGGTCAGGAAGGGCCGCGCGCAGTGGGCGAGGAACCGCTGGCGAAATCTCCCGTACAGATTGTCCGTCATGGCCTGTGTGTCAACGAGTTGTGTCGCTTGGTGGTTACCCTCTCCGGGTCAGGCGCTGGGCGAGGGTGCCGATCTCGGCGGGGGTCCTGGCGATGTGGGCGCCGGCCTTCTCCAGGGCCTTCACCTTGCTCTCCACGCTCCCCATGCCGCGCTGGACGATGGCCCCCGCGTGACCCATGCGCTTGCCTTCGGGCGTGTTGCGCCCCGCGATGTAAGCGATCACCGGCTTCGTGAAGTCCGTGGCGATGTACTCGGCCGCCATCTCTTCCTGGATGCCGCCCACCTCGCCCACGAGGGTGACGAAATCCGTCGCCGGATCCGCCGCGAAGAACCTGAGGATATCGGCCAGGTCGGTCAGGACCACGGGGTCCGCCCCCATGCCCACCACCGTGCTGGGAGCCGATCCCGCCTTGGCCAGGATGCCGGCCACCTCGTAGGCCAGGGTGCCGCTCCGGGAGATCACGCCGGCGCGACCGCCAGCCTTCGGGAAGAGGTTCCCGGGGATGATCCCCATCTTGGCCTCGCCCACGGTGAGGATCCCCGGCGTCGTGGGGCCGAGCAGCGTGGCGCCGAACTTTCGCGCCTCGGCCCGCATCTCCATGGTGTCATGGACGGGGACGTGCTCCGTCACCACGACCACCAGCTTGATGCCCGCCTCCAGGGTCTCGGAGACGGTGTCCTTGACGCTCCGCGCGGGGACGAAGAAGACCGAGGCCTCGGTGCCGGTCGCGCGCACAGCTTCCAGGACGCTGTCGAAGACCGGAACGCCCTCGACCGTCTCGCCGCCCCTGCCGGGCGTCACGCCGGCGACGATCTTCGTCCCGTAGTCCAGCATCCACTTGGTCTGAGCCCGGCCGATCTTGCCGGTGATCCCCTGGACCAGGACCCGCGTGTTCTTGTTGAGGAGGATGCTCATCGACAGCCTCTACCGGCGTTCAACGTGTCACGTTCCACGTTGAACGTTCAACGGGTTATTTCGATTCGAGGGCGGCGCAGAGGGCGTCCACGGCCGCCTCGGTGGTGATGTCGGTGACGATGATGACGCCCGCCTCGCGGAGCGTGGCCCAGGTCTCTTCCTGACGGTTCCCCAGCGCCTTGGCCACGACCGGGATCTTCACCTGCTTCTCCTTGAGGAGGCGCACGATGCCCTTGGCCCCCTCGTGGATGGGGTTGATGCCACCGTAGAGGTTGATCAGGAGGCCGCGCAGGCCCGGCTTCTGCAGGACCAGGTCGGTGGTCTTGTACATCAGCTCTTCGGTGATCCCGCCGCCGGTCTCCAGGAAGTTGGCCGGCTTCAGGCGCTGCCCCACCACATCCATGGTAGCCATGCCGAGGCCGGCGCCGCTGCTGATGATGGCGATATCCCCGTCCAGGTCCACGTAGGAGACGCCGATCTGCTTGGCCGCCCGCTCCAGCGGATGGTCGATGCGGGCCAGGGAGTCCTTGGGCATCTCCGGATGGCGGAAGAGGGCCGAGTCGTCCACCTCCAGGACCGCATCCACGGCCCACAGGTTGTCATCGGACGTCACGACCAGGGGATTCACCTCGGCGATCAGGGCGTCGCTCTGCTTGAAGACCCGGTAGAGGGCGACCAGAACGTCGGCGACCTTGACCATGAGGTCCCCGCGAAGCCCGGCCTCGCGGGCCAGCGCCCGCGCCTCGTGCCCACGGAGTTCGGCCGGCGGGACCACGGTCTTCCGGAAGAGGGCCTCCGGCTTCTCCCTGGCCACGGTCTCCACGTCGATCCCGCCGGCGGTGCCGAGGATCACCGTGATGGCGCCGGCCGCCGCGTCCACGGTCACGCCCACGTAGAGCTCCCGGGCGATGGAAACCTTCTTCGCCACCATGACGGATTCGACGGGAAGGCCGCGCACCGCGGCCTTCAGGAGGGCAGCGGTCTTGTCGCGCACCGCCTCGGCCGTGTCGGCCAGGACGATGCCGCCGTGCTTTCCCCGCGAGCCCACCAGGACCTGGGCCTTGATGACAACGGGAAGCCCCACCTTGTCGAGGGTCGCCACCGCGTCGTCCGCCGTCCGGGCCACGGCGAAGGGCGGGACGGGGACGCCCGCCTGCTGGAAGAGTCTCGCCGCCTCGTGTTCATGCAGTCGCATGGCTCGCCGGCTCCTCTGCGGGGACCTGCTTCCCCAGCTCCAGTCCCCTGCGGAACGCCTTCAGGTTCAGGTCGATGGTCTTGGGCGGGACGTTGTCGCGGATGGCGGCCTCCATGCCGGCCACGCTGACGACACCCGTCTTGGCCACCAGCACGCCCATCATGATGATGTTCGCCACGATGGTCCGCCCGAACTCCTGGGTGGCCAGGTTCGAGACCGGGACGCCGACCTTCCGCACGTCGTCGCGGATGACCTTCTTCACCAGGTCGCTGTCGATGAAGAGGAAGGCACCCGGCCGCATGTCGGCCCCGTACTTCTGCATGGCTTCTTCCGACATGGCCACCATGATGTCGGGGTGGGTGACGCGCGGATAGACGATGGGCTCGTCCGAGACCACAACCTCGGAGCGCGCGCCGCCGCCCCGCGCCGCCGCGCCGTACGACTGGGTCTGCACGGCCCGGCGCCCGTCGCTGACCGCCGCCGTCCCGATCAGTACCCCGGACAGGACCACGCCCTGCCCGCCGAATCCCGCGATGCGAATCTCCGTTCGTTTCACCGAAGAACCTCCTGGGGGTAGCTAACCGCCAAGGCGCCTGTCTGCGTGCCCCGCACAGGCAGGCCAAGAGCGCCAGGAGATTTCGGATTGCAGATTTCGGATTGCAGATCTGGGGCCCCACCGGGCGGGACAAATCTGGAATCTGCAATCCCTCACCCTAGGCGGCCATGGCCTTGGCCCGCACGGCGGCCAAGGTCTCGATCAGCTCGGGTTTCTCGATATCCAGGAACTCGCCCACCACGATCTTTCCTTTCAGCTCCTCGGGCTTCATCGTCTGGGCGCGGGCGATCGTGACCGAGTTCTGCTTGTAGTGCTCCATCATCTGGACCGAGTTCCCCATCCCGGTCTTGCGTCCGAACTCCACGGGGCACTGCGACCAGACCTCGACGAAGGCGAAGCCGTTCTTCTGGATGGCCTTCTTCATCGTCTTCACGATCTGGCGGGGCTGGTAGGTGGTCCAGCGGGCGATGAAGGAAGCGCCGGCACCCTTGACCAGCTCACAGATGTCGAAGGGATTCTCGGCGTTGCCAAAGGGTGTGGTGACCGTTTTGAGGCCGAGGGGTGTGGTGGGGGCCACCTGCCCGCCGGTCATCCCGTAGATGCCGTTGTTCACGCAGACCACGGTCATGGCGATGTTGCGCCGCGCGGCATGGATCAGATGGTTGCCCCCGATGGCCGTGAGATCGCCGTCTCCACTGATGACCATGACCCGCTTGTGTGGCAGGGCCACCTTGAGGCCGGTGGCGAAGGCGATGGGTCGGCCGTGGGTGGTGTGCAGGACGTCGGCGTAAAAGCTGGGGCTGGGAATCCAGGCGGCGCAGCCGATGCCCGAGACGAACAGGAAATCGTCGAGGCTGAGGCCGAGATCCTCGATGGCCTGCAGGATGGCCTGGGCCAGGATGCCGTTGCCGCAGCCCGGGCAGTTGGCCGTGGACTTGGCCGACGGCCGGATGTGCTTGGCCAGCGGATGCTCGTAGCTTGCCGAGTTCATGGTCGCACCCCTTTCACCGCCGCGAGGACGTCCTCGATCTCGTGCATCTCGCCGAGGACGCGCGGCGGCAAGAAACTCACCGGGGCCCGGCCCGCAGCCGCGGCCTGTACGTAGTGGAACATCTGTCCGAGGTTGTTCTCCAGCACCAGCAGATGCTTGGCCCGCCCCGCCAGGGCCGCGATCTCCTTGTCGGGGAAGGGCCAGAGGGTGCCGAGCTTGAACCAGCCGAGCTTGAGGCCCAAGCCGCGCCCGGCCTCGACGGTCGCCTGGGCGCTCCGCAGGATGGAGCCATAGCTCACCAGGACCACCTCGGCCCCCTCGGCGTCCGCGGCGACCTTCACGATCTCGTCCTTATGCTTCTCGATCTTGTCGTTCAGCTTCCGGATGAAGAAGTCCAGGGCCTTGGCATCTACGACGTTCCGGCGGCCATAGGCGTCGTGGCACGAGCTGGTCACGTGGGCCTTGTGCCCCTCGCCGAAGACGGGCATGGGCGCCACGTCCTCGTCCAGGAACCCGGGCAGGCTCTCCACGTCCACGCCCTTGGGGAAGCGCTTCCGGTCGGCGATGGAGATCCGCTCAGGCTCTGGGATCACCACCTCCTCCCGCATGTGGCCCAGGAAAGCATCGCTCAATACGAAGACCGGGGTCCGGAACCGCTCGGCGAGATTGAACGCTTCCACGGTGTCGTCGAAGAGCTCCTGCACGGAGCTGGGGGCCAGGGCGATGATCTGGTAGTCCCCGTGGGAGCCGCGGCGGGCCTGGATCACGTCCCCCTGGAGCTCCACGGAAGGAATACCCGTGGTCGGGCCACCCCGCATCACGTTCACGATCACGCAGGGGGTCTCGGTGCCCACGGCGAAACCGATGTTCTCGAGCATGAGGCTGAGACCGGGACCCGACGTCACCGTCATGGCCTTCAGACCGCCCCAGGAGGCCCCGATGACGGCGGAGATCGAGGCGAGCTCGTCTTCGAGCTGCAGGAAGGTGCCGCCCACGACAGGGAGGCGTTCGGCGAGCCGTTCTGCCACCTCCGACGCGGGTGTGATGGGATACCCAGCCGCGAAGCGGCAGCCCGCGGCCAGCGCCCCCTCGGCTGTGGCGATGTTTCCCATCATGAAATGGCGTCCGGTCAAGACTGCACGATTACTCATAGGTGACTCCGTCGTGAGTGACTAATGGCGAATGACCAATGACCAATGACCAACGGCGATACCGCAATCGGTCATCGGGATTTGGTCATTGAGATGGCTGCACCTGTTCAACCGCGGCGGCGGCTTCGGGCATTTCCTCAAGCCGCACCACGATGGCCATGTCCGGGCAGTAGATCATGCAGTTGCCGCAGTCGGTGCAGGCCGTGATCTTGTCCACCTGGGGCGGGCGGATGCCGCGGGCGGTCAGGCGTTCCGAGATCTTGAAGACGTCCTTGGGGCACAGGGCCAGGCAGATGCCGCAGCCATCGGCCCCCTTGCACAGATTGTCGTTGATCGAGATGACTACCGGCTTCGTCGCCATCGGTTTCCTCTCCCGTTCCAGACTGGCCTTTAGTCGTTGGCCATTGGCCGTTAGCTTTTGGCCATCTCAGATCGTAGATTCTCGGCTTCAGGTTGAGCCGTCGCCCGTCGCCCCTTCAATCGGCAATCTGCAATCCATCAGAAGGGCTCGATCCGTCCCGCCGCGTCGAAAATCATCTCCCTAGACTCGCCAAGGACGATCAGGCCGAGCTTCTTCACCTCGGGGAGGAGCGCCTCGGAGATCTCCAGCTCCTCCAGGTGCAACGTGTCCTTGATCCGGACAAGGCGGAGCTCGTTCAAAGGTGCATCACCCACGGCCATCTCAATGGCTTCGCGGTCGGTGTCGAAGACGAGGGGCAACTTGCCCGCCGACCAGAGCCGCGTCGTCAGCACGTTGGTGTAGGTCGATTTGTAGTCGATGGCATCCACGAGCCGCCGGGTGGTGAGATCGGCCATGCCGATGCCGTTGGCGTTCCCGTGGGTCTCGGGGGTCAGACCCAGCACCACGACGGCGGAGACGAAAGGATTCCCCATCGTGATTTTTCCGGCGATGCGCCCCCCGACCCCGATGACGTTCGTGTCTATGCCGGTCCCGCTGATGTTCTTGCCCATCTCGTCCACGACCAGGACGTCCAGCGGGTCGAATGGCACGCGGGGGAGCACGTGCCAGCACCGCTTCAGGAGCGCCGCATCCGTCTCCTCGAACCGTTCCGGCGGCACCACGTGGATCTCCATGGTCTCGTCCAGGGAGTTCTCCAGCACCGCCACGCCGGCGAGGATCGGGGCCTTGGCCAGGATCACCCGGGCGGTCTCGACCAGGAACGGTTGGGTGCCGATCTTGTGAATCTGCTGCGCCCCCCTGTGCTTCCCCAGGCCCACCGCCAGGATCTTGCAGAGGCCGCTTTCCACGTCGCCGCGAAAGATGGTGTGGAGCTTGACCCGGTTGATGGCGATGATGCCGTCGGCATGGAGGGCGTTCCTGTCGAGGTAGACGGAGGCGCCGGATGGGGTCCGACCGATCTCCTCGACGGTCATGGAGGAGACGACGGGGCAGCCCATGGTCATCTCGGAGATCCCCAGGTCGGCCAGGAGCCGTTTCTGGCCCTCGTCCGTGGCGCCGCCATGGCTGCCCATGGCCGGCACGATGAAGGGCTGCCCGCCCGCGGCCTTGACCCAATCCACGGCCGCGCGGGTCATCCCGACGAGATGTTGGATCCCGCGGCTGCCGGCGGTGATGGCGATGCGGGCGCCGGGCTTGAGTCTCTCCTGCAACCCGAGCACACTGAGGCCGGCGCTGACGGCTCCGCAAGCGTCTTCCAGTCTGGCGCGGTCGAACTGTTGCTTGACCCGGACGAGCTTCGGCAACGGCATGCGTCACACCCTCCTGTCCCAGGATGGGAACGGTGCCAAACGATACGCCGAAGCGGCGGAAAAGGCATCCGGAAGAAGATTCTTGGACGTACTTGCGGACAATCCGAAGCCGCGATTCTTCCTCATCGAGTGACACAGGCACGACATCCCCCGTGGGGGCCTTTCCCGTCTCCGTTTTCTGAATCTGCGTAATCTGCGGATCACTCACCCTCCCGGCCCGCCCCAGAGGTTCGGTCGAGCAGTCAAAGCGTGATTCGCGCTGGTCCCGTATGCTATCCTACGCGATAAAGTCGTGGTCAAACGTCACGGCGCGTTGGCGAGGAAACTCGTGAAGGGGGCGACCATGGATCTGAACGCACTCAAGGAAGCGGTGATCGCTGGCGACGTCAAGGGCTGCAATCTCCTGACCGAGGTGGCCATCCAGGCGGGGCACTCGCCGCAGAAGATCCTGAACGAGGCGCTGGTGCCGGCCATGCAGCTCGTCGGGGAGAAGTTCCGGTGCAACGAGGTGTACGTCCCCGAGGTGCTGGTGGCCGCCCGCGCCATGAAGAAATCCCTGGCGATGCTGAAGCCGCTGCTCACGCAGACGGGGGTCAAGCCCGTCGCGGTGGTGGTGATGGGAACGGTGAAGGGCGACCTGCACGACATCGGCAAGAACCTGGTCTGCATGATGCTCGAGGGGGCGGGGTTCGAGGTCGTGGACCTCGGGGCCGACGTGGCGCCGGAGAAGTTCGTGCAGGCGGTGAAGGACCACAAGGCGCAGATCCTGGGCGTCTCCACCCTGCTCACCACCACCATGCTGGGGATGAAGGACGTCCTCGCCGCGCTGGAGCGGGCCGACCTCCGCAAGAAGGTGAAGGTCATGATCGGCGGCGCGCCGGTCACCCAGAGCTTCGCGGACGAAGTCGGCGCCGACGGGTACGGCGAGAGCGCGGCGGTGGCCGTGGACGTGGCGAAGGAGCTCTTGGGGATCGCCTGATCCCCGAGCCGGCCGGGAATCTCCGGCGCGTGTAGGGGAGGAGAGCAGGATGACCCATCGAGAGCGCGTGCTCACCACGCTCAGGCGAGAGGAACCGGACCGGGTCCCGGTGGACCTGGGCGGCACGCTGGCGAGCACGATCAACATTCACGCCTATCGTGCCCTGATGCTCCACCTGGGGTTCGAGGCGGACTCACCGGTGGCGTTCCTGTCGCGCCGGTCGAACAGCGTCCTGCCGGACGAGCGCCTCCTCCAGCGCCTGGACGTGGACTGCCGGGCGGTGATCCTGGGCAGTCCTGACGCGAGTCCCGAGCGGGAACTGCCCGACGGCTCGCTCACCGACGAGTGGCAGGTCCTCTGGAAGCACCTGGGCGAGGGCCGCCACTATATCAATGCGGACGGCCCGTTTGCCGATCGCGAGCCCGAGCCGGCCCTGATCGAGTCGTTCCCCTGGCCGGATCCGCTGGACCCGGGGCGCTTCCGCACCCTGCGGAGCCAGGCGGAGCGGCTGCGGGCCGCCTCCGATGCGGCCATCATCCTGGTTCTGGGCGTGGGGCCGGTCCACCAGATCCAGTTCATGCGCGGCTACGCGGCTGCGCTCGAGGACCTCATCGCCGCCCCCGAGTTCGTGCAGGCGTTCCTGGAGCGGTACGTGGACTTCTGGGTCCGCCTGACCGAGCGGGCGCTCGCCGAGGTCGGGGACCTGGTGGATCTCGTCATGATCGGGGACGACCTGGGGACGCAGCAGGGGCCGGTGATGAACCCCGCCCTCTACCGGCGTCTGCTCAAGCCGTACCATGCGCAGATGGTGCAGGTGGTGAAACGGTTCGACAAGCCCATCCTTCTGCACAGCTGCGGCTCGGTGGCGGCCTTCATCCCGGACTTCGTCGAGGCGGGCTTCGACGCGCTGCACCCCATCCAGGTCACGGCCAGGGACATGGACACGGCGCGCCTGAAGAAGGAATTCGGCAAGGACATCACCTTCTGGGGCGCCATCGACACGCACCGCATCCTCCCGCGGGGCACGCCGGCCGAGGTGCGCACAGAGGTGCGGCAGCGCATCGCCGATCTCGGGCCGGGCGGCGGCTACGTCCTGGGCTCGGTGCACAACGTGCAGGCCGAGGTGCCGCCGGAGAACATCCTGGCCATGATCGAGGCCGCGCGGGAGTTCGGGAAGTACTGAAAGACAGCCGTTAGCCGTTGGCCATTAGCCATTAGCTCGGCGCCAAAGGCCAACGGCCAAGGGCTAATGGCCAGGTTCAGACAAAGCACCAGGAAACACGCGGTGGATCGCTGATGTCCTCGGGATCGAACGGCAAGCACCATCTGATCGCGTGTGAGGTGTTCCGGGACGAGTTCGAGGCGGTGTGCCCGCCCGATCTTCCACGCACGTACCTGGAGCAGGGCCTCCACCGCACGCCGGGCAAGATGCCGGAGACGATCCAGCAGGTCGTGGACGGCTTGTCCGCCGACGCCGAGCTGGTGATCCTGGGCTACGGCCTGTGCAGCAATGGCGTGGTGGGGGTCAGCGCGCGGCAGGCTCGCCTCGTCATGCCCAAGGTCCACGACTGCATCGCCCTCCTCTTGGGCTCGGTGGCGCGGTACGAGGCCGAGGTCAACGCCTGCGCGGGGACCTACTACATCACGCCCGGCTGGGCCAAGTACGGGACGACGACGTTCTCCGCGTACCAGAACGAGTACCTGCCCAAGTACGGCGAGGAGGACGCGCGCTACATCGCGGAGGAGTGCCTGAAGCACTACAAGCGCGTGGCCCTAATCAACCACGGGGCGGGCGACATGGAGGCGGGCCGGGCCCACGCCAGGGAGTTCGCCGAGACCTTCGGCATGCGCTACGAGGAGATTCCCGGCGACCTCGACTACCTCCGCCGGCTCATCTCGGGCCCGTGGGATGGCCCCGACTTCCTCACCATCCCCCCCGGTACCGCCATCGACCAGGCCCCCTTCCTCGGCCTCACTTCCATCAGCCTGCCGTAGCCAACTCTAGCGATAAACGGAAATCGAGCTGTTTGCGCAACCTTTTCTTCGGCGATAGGTCCGGGCCGGTCAGTGGATAGGGGGATTCTTTGCGTGCCAGTCCGTCGCCCGTTGATAGGTATCGGCGACCTTGAGTAGCAGCCCCTCGGCGAACGGCCGAGCCATGAGCTGGAACCCCACAGGAAGGCTCCCCCCAGCAAATCCCGCCGGCACTGCGATCACTGGCAGGCCCAGGTAGTTGGCGAAGGGCGTGAAGGGCGTGAGCCGTGCGTTGTGTGTAAGTGCCGCTGCCACATCCCGCGTCGAGGCCTCAGTCACGGTTGGTGCGGTTGTGGGAACCGCCGGGAGGTGGAGAAGATCGGCCTCGCCGAGCACCCGGGAGACGAACTCCGTCAGCAACCGCCCGCGCAGGGACAGGGCCTCGAGATAGCGGGTGGCCGGATACAGCAGACCCGTCGTCAGACGCTCGCACACCTGCGGCCCGTAGTCTTCGCGCCGGGTCCGCAGCCAGTTCCCGTGAATGGTTGCCGCCTCGCACAGGAAGACGACCCCGTTGAGGGTGTTGAGCAGGGGGAGGTCGGGCGCCGGCACTTCAACAATCACGGCGCCGAGGTCGCGCAGCACGTCGAGGCTGGCGGTGAGAGCCCGACGGATGTCCTCGTCCGTGACCTCATCATGAAGGGCCCTCGGCACTGCCACCCGGAGCCCACGGATGTCACCGTCGAGCCGGGCCTCGTAGCCGGGGACCGGCCCCGAGCTGGCCGTCGGGTCCAGGGGGTCTTTACCCGCGATCACGGACAGCAGGCGGGCGCAGTCCCGGGCCGTGCGGGCGAGCGGGCTGACGCAGTCCAGCGAATGGGCGAGGGGCATGACACCGAACCGGCTGACCCGGCCCTGCGTCGGCTTGAGTCCGACGACTCCGCAAAAGGCGGCGGGGACGCGGATGGAGCCGCCCGTGTCGGTGCCGAGGGAGCCAAACGCCAGCCGAGCCGCCACCGCGGCCGCCGAACCGCTGGAGGAGCCCCCGGAGACATGGTCGAGGCTCCACGGGTTGCGGGTGGGGCCGAAGTGCTCGTTCCAGCCGGTCGGGCCCATGGCGAACTCGGCCAGGGTGAGCGCGCCCAACGTGACCGCGCCTGCCTGCTCCAGGCGCTCGATCACGGTCGCGGTGACGGAGGGCACGAAGTCCTTGCGGATGCGGGAGCCGCACGTGACGGTATGCCCGGCCCGGTAGAACAGGTCCTTGTGGGCAAGCGGAACTCCGTGCAGCGGGCCAAGAGGACTGCCGCGGGCAAGCGCGGCGTCGGCCCGCTCCGCCGCCTCCAGGGCGGCATCCGCCTCAACGGCAAGGAAACAGTTGAGGTGATCGGCGAGGCGGCGGATGCGGGCTAGGCAGGCCGCGGTCGCGGCGACAGAGGTGACCTCGCGCCGCGCGATGGCCCCGGCAACCTCGCAGAGGCCAAGATCGCAGAGGGCTTCCACCCGCTCGCCGCTCATGGCAACTCGCTCCTTGCCATGGCCAGGTCGAAACCGGCCGGCTCGTCCTCGAAGGTGAGGCGGTCGCGGGCCGCCGCCAGCACTCGGGCGTTGGTCGCGAGGACGACGTTGGCCACCCGCTCCATCTCAGCCGGCTCGGCGGTGAGCTCCTGGAGCCGGCTGGCCGTCGCCTCCAATCCAGTCTCCGTCATCCTGCGTCCTCCCTCCGAACCCTGGGGGGCAGGGGCACCTGCGGTCGGTGTCGTCAGATCGCCCGCGCCAAGGTCTTCTCTATTCAAACAATGACGACGGTTCTTGTCACTCTTCACACAACGCGGCAATCCGTACTTCCTTCTGCCGCGCGATGCGGTATGATTCCCTTTGTCCTGTCGTTCCTGCAAATTCTGCGATACACGCGAACCAAATTGGACTGAAGCGAGGGAGGCCAGAACATGCCGGACGTATCGCGGACCCCTGAAGAGATCCTGCTCGCCGATAGCGTCAACTACCTTGGTCCAGAGGCGCGGGGCGCCGTAGTGGTCGCCAGCTCCCACGGCGGCATCTACGCGGCCTACAAGGCGGCGGCCAGCGGGGCCCGGGCGGTAATCCTGAACGATGCCGGGGTGGGGCGCGAGGCGGCCGGGATCGCCTGTCTCTCCTATTGTGAACGGTTGGGCATGGCGGCGGCCGTGGTCTCGCACACCTCGGCCCGCATCGGCGAGGCGACCGACATGCTGCGCCGGGGCGTCATCAGCCACGCCAACGCGCTCGCCCGGGTGGTGGGCTGCGTGACTGGTACGGCCTGCGCCCAGGCGGCCATCCGCCTGAAGGCGGCCCCGCTTCCGAGTGGCAAGCCGCCGGCGTACGAGGAGACCCGATTCATCATCTCGGAGAAGCCGGGCCGCCCCCGCGTCGTGTGCATCGATTCGGCGTCCCTGGTGAAGGCCGAGGACGCCGGCCAGATTGTGATCACCGGCTCTCACGGCGGGCTCATCGGCGGCCGGCGCGTGAAGGCGTTCAACGTGGATGCCCTGGTCGCGATCTTCAACGATGCCGGCGTGGGCATCGACCAGGCGGGCATCGGCCGCCTCGGCCCCCTCGATGAGCGGGCGATTGCCGCCGCGACCGTCGCCCACACCAGCGCCCGCATCGGCGACGCGCGCTCAACCTACCACGAGGGGATTATCTCCCACGCCAACCAGCGGGCGGTCATCCTCGGGGCACTCTGCGGCATGTCGGTGCGGGACTTCGTCGAACGTGTTCTCCGCCGTTTCGGGTCCTGATCCCTGGCCTCAGTGATAGTTGTTTATGGTTCTCGGCAGCCAAAGGGCGATCTCGGGGAACATGAACAAGAGGTACGAGAACAACGAGATGATCACCGCGAATGGTAGCGACCCCTTCACCACCTGGGTCATCGGCCATCCCCCGGACACCGACTGGATGGCGAACAGATTGAGCCCCACGGGCGGTGTCAGCGCTGCCAGCTCGATAAAGATGACCAGGATGACCCCGAACCAGACGCTGTCGAGGCCGATGGCGAGGACGCTGGTGTAAATGACCGGCACCGTGAGGAGCATCATCGAGATGCCCTCGATGAACATGCCGAGGATCAGGTAGAGGATGAACAGGATCGTGAAGAACTGCCAGCCCGTAAGCTGGGACTTGACGATGGCGTTCGACACCCCCCGTGCGATCCCGCCGTCCACGACGGCGAAGCTCAGGATCAAGCCGTTCACAATGATGAACATGACCGTGCAGGTGGTGATCACCGCGTTGCGCAGCCCCTGAGCAAGGTTGGTCCACGTCAGCTCCCGGTACCACAGGCCGATGAGCGCGGCAACCAAGCAACCGAAGCCCGCGGCCTCTGTCGGCGTGACCAGGCCGAGATACATCCCGCCCATGATCGAGGCCACCAGCAGGACGACCGCCCAGCAGTCGCCGAGGGCGCGGAGCACCACCTTGGCCCCGAGCCGGATGCTGCGGTCGGCCGGCGCAAGGTGGGGCGAGAAACTGACGCGGATGGCGATGTAGATCATGAAGATCGCGGACAGCAAGATCCCTGGGATCACCCCTGCGATGAACAGGTTCACGACCGACTCATTCACCATCGCCCCGTAGATGATCATGGGAATGCTGGGTGGGATGAGGATACCGAGCGTGCCCCCGGCGGCGAGCGACCCGGCGGTGAGTTGTCGATCGTAGCCGCGGGCCTCCATCTCGGGAAGGGCCACCGTCCCTATCGTCAGCGCGGTCGCCACCGAAGAGCCCGAGAGGGCCGCGAACACGGCACAGCCGGCGATGTTGGCGTGGGCGAGGCCGCCGGGCAGCGGCCCCAGAATAGTGGCGAGGGCCGCGTACAACCTCTTCGAGACGCCGGTCCGGAGGATAATCTCGCCCATGAGGACGAAGAGGGGAATAGCGACCAGCGTGAAGGACTGGGTGTTGTTCCACAGGATACTGCCGAGGGTCGGCCAAAGGCGGGTGCCGCCGACCAGCGTGACGCCAGTCAGGCCGGTGAGACCGAGTGCCGCCCCGATGGGGACGCCGCCGAGGAGGAGCACGGCAAGCAAGCCGGCGTAAACAAAGAGGGCGGTTTCCCATGCCATGGCGCTACGCCTCGGACTTCGCACGCGGCGGGTGAACTGCCGACCTCAGGCGCCGTACCGCCTCATTGAGAAAGACGAGTGCCAGGAGCACCATCGCCACGGGCATGATGGATTGCGGGATTACGAGCGGCGTCCGCGACACCTGGAGTGAGACCGAATGAAACAGCCAGCTCATGCGCACCGTCTCGGCGAGGGAGAAGGTGAGCACCACACACAGCCCGCAGCTCAGGAGAGCCGCGATCCCTTGCAGGAAATCCCCGAGGCGGGGCGAGACCTTGTCGAGGACGACCTGCACGCGGATGAAATGACCGCCGCGGAGTGTCGCGGCGTAGCCGAGGAATGTCATCCAGACGAGGAAGTAGCTGACGTACTCCTCGGCGATCAGGGTCGAGAAGCCCAGGAGGTAGCGGCCGAGGATCTCGACGTTGGTGAGGGCGAACACCAGGATCAGAAAGACACAACTCACCCGAATCGCCACCGAGGAGATGCCCCCCAGCACGCGGTCGATGGCTTCCAATCTCCTCGCCATATTCAGATCGTCTCCAATCCTGCCCAAGCGAACGTGATCCCCGGAGTCGCTCCTCCGCGCCTGAGGCCTCGTCGAGAACCGGCCAGCCTTGCTCCGGGTCGTCGGCCTTCCGCCTCCTCCGCGCCGCGGGTTTGCTGCCGCAAACCACGGCGACCGGACCCGGCTGGCCCGCGGGCCCGGCTTGTCAGAGCGCCCCCGGGGATCACGAGGTAGAGAACTGCAGACTCCCCACTAGTTCGCGGCGCAGGCGGCGCCCACCTTATCCAGGAGCTGCTTGGCCACCGGGCCGTTCTTGCCCGCCCACGCGTTCCACAAGGGGTGCAGCAGTTCACGTGCTCGCTTCACGTCTGCCGGGCTCGGATCGATGAGGGTGACGCCGTTCTTCTGCATGTTCTGGCGCGCAGTTTGGTCGGTCGCTTCGGACTCCTTGTAGTATCGAGGAGCCCATTCCTCGGACTTGGCGACGATTAGTTTCTGCATGTCCGCGGGCAAAGCGTTGAAGGCCGCGACATTGGCGAACGTGAACTGGTGGGCCATGGTGAAGTTCAGCATGAAGCCGTACTTGACGATATCGTATGCCTTCCAGTCGTTGGCGGAAAGCGCCGAGGTGATGGCGCCGTCAACCACCTTCCGCTGCAGCGCCATGAGCACCTCTGACGGGTCGATGGACATGGGCGAGGCGCCAAACAGCTTCAGCATGTCCACCTGTGGAGGGTTCCAGGTGCGGATCTTGCGGCCCTTGAGGTCATCCAGCTTCTCGACCTTCTGGGTCAGCCAGATGTTCTGTGCCGGGATCGGCCATTGCATGGTGACCCGGATGCCGAACTTCTTGGTCAGAACCTCGTCCGGGATCGTTCCCATGGCCTTCACCGCGACGTCGAACTGGGGGTATGTCGTGCAGATGAAAGGCATGGAAAACACGTCCAGCTCGGGCACGTCTCCCGCGATCAGCCCGGCACCGACCTGCCCCATCTCGATCTGGTTCGTGGCCACCGCCTTGACCACGTCCGCCGCCTTGTAGGGCAGCTCGCCCGCGGCGAAATGGGTGATCTCCAACTTCCCATCGCTTGCCTTGGTCACGTCCTCGGCCCACGCCTTGTTCATCTTGGCGTGGAAGTCGTTGGGGGAGACGTACGTGAAGTACCGCCACTTGATTGCCCCCGCTTCAGCGGGAGCGGTCCACATCATGGCCACGACAAGGGCAATCGCAAGGGAAAGCATTCTTCCAAACATCGTCCTCCCTCCTTTTCGCTACCCCGGGTCCGCATCAAAGCAATGCGGACCTGGACGCATCAGAACAATACTTCCGTGATCACGGCCTGGTGGCTGATCTCCCCATTGAAGCGGGGAAAGTTGGTGAAATCCGCCCTGGAACGCATGCGCACCTCGGAGGCAAGTGCGGTGTTCAGATCCTCGATTGAGTCGAATTTGAGCTCGGCCAGGACGAATAACCCGTCTGGGCGTACCTGAACCGGGTCCACCCAAGGAACGGCGCGGTGCAGAAGACACGAGCGGATCTTGGGGTACTCCCGCAGGATCAGCCCGTGGCTGGTCTTGTAGTAGTCGAGGAATCGATCGGGGTCTTCCGGCATGCCGCGGTAGCGAACCAGATAAGAGCAGCTCACGGTCCTGTCCCTCCGTCACGAAAGGTTGGTCGCGGTCCGGCCTGTCTGCGCCTCGGTCTTCGGTGAGGTGATTGGAAATTCCGGATGAGGTGAAAGGAATTTGCCTCTTGCCCTGATGGCCCGAATGCCGACGCGCGCCCGCGAGGGCCCTAGCGACCCGAAGCGGGTGAAGCATGGCCTAGATGAGCAGATCGTGTCAACCCAAAACTCGCTCTTGGAGATGAGAGGAAGGTGCTCTTGGGCCGGGCGCAGGCCAGAGAGTTCGCCGAGGTCTTCAATCTTACCTACGCTGAGATCCCCGGCTCGCTGGAGTATCTCCGCCGTCTAGCGTGCGGGCCCTGGGACGGCACGGACTTCCTTCGCATCGTGCCCGGCACCCCCATCGATCAGGCCCCCTTCCTCGGCTTCACTTCTATCAGCCTGCCGTAGTAACTGCTCGCCTGGATTGCTCAGAGCCTTTGTGGTAAGGTCTTTCCGTTTGCCGTGGTGAATGGCACTGGGAATCTTGGCGTCTTGGCGTTTCGTCACCCGCAACTCGAGGAGGAGCCATGCGCATCGAACAGGAGCTGGAGAAGATGGGATTCGTGCTGCCCAGCCCGAAACCGCTGGCGGCCTACATCCCGGCCGTCAGGGTCGGGAACCTGGTGTGGACGGCGGGGCAGGGGCCGACCGTGGACGGGAAGGCGCTGTTTACCGGGAAACTGGGCCGGGAGCTCACGGAGGAGCAGGGCTACAAGGCGGCCCAGATCTGCGTGGTCAACTGCCTGGCCTGCGTCAAGAGCCTGATCGGTGACCTGGACAAGATCGAGCGGGTGGTGAAGCTCCTGGGCTTCGTGGCGTCGGTGGACGGCTTCACGCGCCAGCCGTGGGTCATGAACGGGGCCTCGGAGCTTCTGGTGAAGCTCTTCGGGGAGAAGGGGCAGCACGCCCGCTCGGCCATCGGGACCAACCAGCTCCCCCTGGGCATTCCGGTGGAGGTGGAGATGATCGTCCAGGTGAAGGACTAGAGGGACTGCAGGGGGCGCAAGGGGGCGGAGGGGCAGGGGAGCGAAGACCGAAGCGCAACCACAGATTGCACAGATTCAAGAACACGAAGGCTTCGGGGTGATCCCGAGGCCTTCGTGTTTGAGGAGAGGACCCTCAATAGTCTGCGTGAATCTGCGTAGTCTGCGGATTGCCTACGTCGAACGCCCGGCGGGATTCCCGCCGGGCGTTCCTGTGTCACGCCTCAGAAGTACCCGGCCTTCTTCATGAGATCCGTAATCTTCTGGTTGGCCTCGTCCAGGGCCTCCTTGGCGCCCTTCTTGCCGGCGATGGCGTCCTGGACGGCGATGCCCAGGATGTCTCCGATCTGCACCCACTCGGGAAGCTGGAACGGCCGGTAGTCGATCCGGGCGATCTTGGCGTCCTCGAAGGTGGACTCGATCCAGTGCTCACCCCCGTAGAGCTTCTGGTATTCGGCATCCTTAGAGACCGATTGCCGGGTCACGTCGCCGCTCTTCTCCCCCTCCACCTTTACGGCGCGCTTCCATTGCGTGTCCTTGCTGGTGAACCACTGGAGGAACAGCCATGCCGCCTCCTTGTTCTTGGCTGCGGTGGGGATCATCATGCCCTGTGCTGCCACGGCGGGAAAACGGCCCGCGGGCCCTTTGGGGACCATCGCTGTGGACCACTTCCCGACGACCTTGGACTTGGTGGGATCGTTCAGCACGCTCACCCAGACGCTGGCGTCGATGAACATCCCCAGCTTCCCCTGGCTGAACTGGGTGTACACGATGTCGTGATGGGTGATGTCCTCGAAGCCCTTGGGGCCGAACTTCTTGAGCAGCTCGGCATACTTCTCCGTGGCCTTGATGGCCTCCAGGCTGTTGAGGACGGGCCGCATCTTCTCGTCGAAATACCGGCCGCCATAGCTCCACAGCCACTGGGACCAGATGAAGATGTTCACCCCCTGGCCGCGCCGTGACCCGGACGGCCTGCCAGAAGTCCCCGTCTCGGATCATCCGGAGATAGTTCGCCCCGCCCCGCGCCGTCCTTCCCTTCTCCAGAAGGAAAGCCCGCGCCGCATGAAACATCCCCTCCAGGAGCGGAATCCACTCCTGGCTATCGAATCCGCTCACTGCTGACTCCCTTCGAGGCTGAAGCCCCGCAAGAGGACCTTATGGCCGAAGGCCGCGATCAGGAGCACCGGCAGGATGGCGATCACGCCCAGGGCGGAGACCTCGCCCCAGAGAATCCCGCGCTCGGTCCGGAAGAAGGCGATCGCCGTCGGGACGGTCTTGGCCGCCCGCGAGGTCAGGAACAGGGCGTAGTTGAACTCGTTCCAGGCCAGGATGAAGCACATCACGGCCGTGGCGAAGAGGCCGGGCCTGGCCGCCGGGAGGATGCAGCGGGTGAAAGCCGTCAGGCGGCTGCAGCCGTCCACCAGGGCGGCCTCCTCGATCTCCTTCGGGATGTCCTGGAAGTAGGCGCGCATGGCCCAGACGACAAAGGGCACGTTGAAGGTGAGGTAGATCAGGATGAGCAGGAGGTGGGTGTCCAGTAGCCGGAGGAGGAAGGCGAGGACGAAGAACGGGATGACCAGGGTGATGGTGGGAAACAATCGGGCCAGCAGGATCCCCAGGGCCACGGCCTCTCGCCCGCGGAAGGTAAAGCGCGAGAGCCCATAGGCGGCCGTGACCCCCACCGCCAGCGACAGGATCGTGTTCCCCGTGGCCACGATGGCGCTGTTCTTCACGTAGTCCAGGATGCCGTACTTCACCAGGGCCACGGCGTAGTTGTCCAACGTGGGGGTGAAGAGCCAGCGCCCCGGCTGGTAGAGGTCCACCCGCTCCTTCAGGGACGTGAGCACCATCCAGAGGATGGGGAACCCGAAGAAGAGGACGACCGCCCCCAGGCCGGCCCCTCGGGCCACCGCGAGAAGGAGCCGCCGCACGTTACGCCTCCCTGGCGCGCCGCATGAGCCGGACCAGCATCGCCGCCAACGTCATGGTGAGCAGGATGAGGACGAAGGCGATGGCCGACCCCTTCCCCAGGATGCTGGAGTACCCGAACCCCACCCGGTACATGTAGAGGGGGAGCACCAACGTGGCCACCCCGGGCCCGCCCTCGGTGAGCAGGTAGATCGAACCGAAACTCCGCAGGGCATCGATGACCGTGAAGAGCGTGACTACCAGGATGATCGGCCGGAGCATGGGCAGGGTGAGATGCCGGAAGGTCTGCCAGGCCGAGGCCCCTTCCACCCGCGCGGCCTCGAAGGGGGCGCGCGGGAGCGACTGGAGGCCGGCGAGGAAGAACAGCGCCACGAAAGGGGCGGCCATCCAGATGCCCACCACCGCCACCGCGTACAGGGCGGTGGCATCGCTCAGCCAGTTCACCTTCGCGCCGAAGAGGGCTCCCAGGACGTAGTTCAGGATGCCGAACTCGACGTTATACATCAGCTTCCACATCAGGCCGCCGATGGCGTGGCTGATGGCCAGGGGCATGATGACGACGAGTGTCACCACCGCCCGCCCCCGGCCCGTGCTGTTCAAGAGGAGCGCGACCGCCATCCCGAGGAGGAGTGAGCCGCTCGTGACGAGGAGGGCGTAAGCCACCGATCGCCTGACGCTCACCCAGAACTCATAATCCCCTCCGCCCACCAGCTCCCGATAGTTGCCGAGCCCGACGAAGGTCCGGTCCGCCCAGGGAAACCCCAGCTCGTAGCCGGTGAGGCTCACGTAGAGCAGGAACGCCGCCGGGACCACGATAAGCAGGCAGAGCGCCAGCGCGGACGGCAAGATCCAAGGCAAGGGCTCGGCACGGACTCCCGGCCGTTTTCTCACATTCCGTCTCCACCCGGACACGACCGCGGCCATCGCCGCCGGCTAGACCTCCACCAGGACCTTGACAGCCGAGGCTTTCTGCGCGATCGCGGTCTCCAGCGCTTGCCTGGTCTCCTCGAACGGGAACCGGTGCGTCACCAGCGGGACCAAGTCGATTGTGGCGCTCGCAGCCAATCGGATGGCGTCGGGATAGACATTGGCGTACCGGAAGACCCCCAGGATGTCCACCTCCTTGTCGATGGCTTGCAGGACGCTCACGGGACAGGGGTCCGCTCCGGGGAGCCCGATCCAGACGACGGTGCCGCCCCGACGCACCAGCTCGATGCTCTGTCGCGCGGTCTCTGGACTCCCGGCCGCCTCGATGACCAGGTCTGGACCGTCTCCGCCCGTGGCTGTCCTCGCAGCCTCTGTGAGGGATTCCCGGCTCGGGTTGATGGTGACAGCCGCGCCCATCCGGGAGGCCACCTCGAGGCGCCGGTCCTCAAGATCGGCGAGGATGGTTTGTCCCGCCCCCGCCGCCTTCGCCGCCAGGAGCGCCAGTTGTCCGATGGGCCCGCCGCCCAGGACCAGCACGCTGGCCCCCGGAACCAGCCGGGCGCGGCGCACGGCGTGCATGCCGACCGCTAGGGGCTCCATCAGCGCTCCCTCGGCGTAGCCCAGGTTCTCGGGGAGAGGATACACAAAGTCCGCCGGCCAGGCGATGTACTCCACGAAGGCGCCGTCCACCGGCGGTGTCGCCATGAACGTGACATCCGGGCACAGGTTGTACCGCCCGCTCTTGCAGTACCGGCACCGCCGGCACGGCACCCCGGGCTCCAGCGCGACCGGGCGCCAACCGATAGATGTGAGACGCCCGGCCCGAGCGCAACCACCTCACCGGCGCTCTCGTGGCCCAGAATGAGGGGCTTCTCCACGATGTACCGGCCAATGCGCCCCTCCCTATAATAGTGCACGTCGGATCCGCATACGCCCACCGCTCGCACCCGGACGAGGACCTCGCTGGGACCCGGGTCCGGGACCTGCCGTCGCTCCACCCGAATCTCTCCCGGGCGCTGCAGGACCGCGGCCCTCATGGTATCCACAGACTCTCTCCTGGGTCGAAGACTCCGTCTCGGCTCCCTGCCGGGGAGAACGGCTACTTCTTCGGCGCCGGCTCCTCCTTCACCGCGGCCTTCGCCAGGATGTCCCTGACTTCCTTGGCCGCCGCCTTCACCGCCTCCTCCGGGGTCACCTTCCCCAGCAGGGCCTGGCCGGCATGCGCGCCGACCCGCTCATGGATGCGGGTGGCCACATCCGTCGGCGGCACCCATTTCTCCCCCTGGGCCGTCAGGGCCGCCGCCGCCTCGTACGCGGCCTTCAGGGCCCGGACAAAGTCCGGGTTATGGGCAACGTATTTCGGATCGTCCAGGG